>CAXBKI010000103.1:0-7917 GCA_963975955.1 uncultured Devosia sp. | reverse complement strand
GTCAACGGGCAGGTTCAGCACATATTCGCCATCGACATAGCCGACGCGCGCGGCGCCGATCGGGCCCATGAAGGGCACGCCCGAAATGGTCAGGGCTGCCGAAGCGGCCACGATCGCCAGCACGTCCGGATTGTTTTCCATGTCGTGCTGCAAGACGGTGACGACCACCTGGGTCTCGTGCTTGTAGCCGGCTGGGAACAGCGGACGGATCGGACGGTCGATCAGGCGGCTGGTGAGGGTTTCATTCTCGGTCGGGCGACCTTCGCGCTTGAAATAACCACCGGGAATCTTGCCGGCGGCAAAGTACTTTTCCTGGTAGTTGACGGTGAGCGGGAAGAAATCGATGCCCGGCTTGGCGGACTTGGCGCTGACAACTGTGGCCAGCAGCACGGTTTCACCCAGGGTAGCGAGCACGGCGCCATCGGCCTGGCGGGCCATCTTGCCGGTTTCCAGCGTCAGGGGCTGACCGCCCCAGTTGAGCTCGACCTTGTGGTGATCAAAATTGATCGTCATCTGTTTCGTCTTTCCATTTCTGCCGTCTGAGCGGTAACGCAGGGGCGTAGGTCATCCCGCGAACTCATTCGGTGCACCCGCACCCGCTGTCCCACCCCATGTGTGACCCGGGCTCAAAATCAGGCGCTGTTGGCGTCTGGCAATGACGAAACATGGGCAAGACAACAAGCAGCTCCCCGACTGTCGGGGCGCCTCACAACATCAAAATCAGGGATGATTTTGCGAGCGTGAGGCGGAGGAGCGGCCAATAATCCTGCCATGCTCCGGCATTCGCCGGTCTACGCTTATCGCTGCAGGTCTGCCCATTTGCTCGATGGCAGAGCATCACAACGAAGGCGGGTGCGGAGAAAGGCTCCCCGCACCCGCAATTCTACTGGCGCGCCTAGCGGCGCAGGCCGAGCTTTTCGATCAAGGTCTTGTAACGGCTTTCATCGACCTTCTTGACGTAATCAAGAAGGCTGCGACGGGTCGAAACCAGCTTGAGCAGGCCGCGGCGGGAATGGTTATCCTTGCCATGGTCCTTGAAGTGCTCGGTGAGGTTGGCAATGCGCTCGGACAGGATCGCCACCTGAACTTCCGGCGAGCCGGTGTCGTTTGGTGTGGTTGCGTATTCCTGAATCAGGGCGCTTTTGCGCTCAGCAGTGATCGACATCGGATAGATCCTTTCAAAAGAGGATTGGGTCGCCCCGGCCGGGATGTCGTCCAGGAGGGGCCGTGAATGCCGCTGACTTTGCAGCCAGAGACAGGCGTCCCTATAGTGCAAGCGGGCGCGCAACGCCAGAATTTATTCTTCCGGCATCTCGGTGTCGGGTGCCGGCGCCCAGTCCGGATCGATGGCATCGAGCGGAATCGAAAAGCGCCATTCCATGCCATTGGCGTGACACAGCCGCTCGACCTCGGCCCCCAGCGAATGGCCGACCATGGATTTGAGCACGGTCGTGCCAAAGCCGACCCGCTCATTGCTGACCAGGACCTGCGGCACGGTCTCGCGCCAGAAAAAGCCCAGATGCGTATCGCTGACGGTCCAGCCGACGGTCAGCGAGCCGCCACCTTCGCCAAAGGCCCCGTATTTGACCGCATTGGTGGACAGCTCATGCAGCGCCATGCCCAGGATCTGGGCAGCCTGCATGTTGAGCCGTACGGCCGGGCCGGCAATGCTGACCCTGCCAGAATCGGGGGGGCTGAACGGGGCAATCTGACTCTCGACCAGCTCCTGCAGCGCGACGCCTGCCCGGCCATGGGTGAGCAGCAGATCGGTGGAGCGCGCCAGGCCCAGAATCCGGCGCTCGAAGGCCTGCACATAGGCGGGCACGTCACTGGCGCCGCGCGCCGTCTGCCGGGCCATCGCGGCGATCACCGTCATCTGGTTCTTGGAGCGATGCGCCACTTCGCGCATCAGGAACCGCACTTCATTGTCGGCCGCCTGCCGCGACTCCGAGGCGTCAGCCAGCGCCCGGGATACTTCGGCGATCTCGGCGACGGGATAATCCTTGGCGGCAACATGCTCGCCCCGGCCCAGCCGCTGCGCATCGCGCCGCAGCCCGCGCACCGAAATGGACAAGGCCGGTGGTCAGCAGGGTAGCGAGCGCCGTAAGCGCATTTGAATAGGGTTCCGCCGCGCCGGGCGGCATGCTCGCCCCGGCCCAGCCGCTGCGCATCGCGCCGCAGCCCGCGCACCGAAAGGCCGATACGCTCGGCGATCAGAAAGGCCAGCAAGGCTGCCGCCAGCGCGATGATGACGCCCCAGGCGGCCAGCCACAGCAGCGCATCGCCCAGGGGACGGTCCACCGCATCGGTGGAGGCCCAGGCAATCACCTGCCACCCCGACAGGCCCGAGCGCCATTCGGCCGTCACCACCTGTTGGCCATCAAACCGTTCGCGCCGCCACTCATCGGGCGTGGGGACCAGGGTCTGCCGCATGGGCAGCACCGCACCGGTCGCGAAACCGGCGCCGGGGGTTGCCGCCACCACCAGATTGCCATTGTCGACCAGCGCGGCCTGCCAGCCAGTGGGCAATTGCCGGGTCTGCAGGGCCCGGGCGAGATTGTCAGCATTCTGCGTGAGCGCCAGCAGGGGCACCTTGTCATTGTCCGGCACGGGCAGCAGAACATTGAAGACCCAGCGGTCGGCGGTCTTGCCAAAGAACAGGCCCGACACCGCCACCATGCCCCGCTCGAGGGTCTGCGCCGCCGTGGCAGGGTCCGAGGTCGTGCCCAGGGGCGTGCCATAGGGCACGCGCGTATTGAGCAATTGGCCGAAATTGGGGTCCATCGCGATCAGATAGGCGCCGCTGCCGGCCAGCGCCGTGACGGCCCGGTCATGGAATTCGTCGAGCTGATCGGCCTTGAGCAATTCGCTGGTGGAAAGCACGCGCAATGTCGTCGCCATGCCGGCAATTTCGCGCTCGACCGACTGGCCGATAGCCTGCACGGTGGCATTGGTGAGGCCGCGCACGACCTCTTCCTGGGCCTGGTTGTTGCGGTTGAGCAGTACCAGCGACACCACGAGGGCCGGCACCAGGATCACCAGCACCAGGGCAAACAGATAGAAGGCGACAGGCAGGGAGCGTGAAGGCTTGCGGCTCGCCGGGGCGGCCTGCGGTGAACTGCTGGGGGATGTTCCAATCATGCCGCACTTTCTTGGCCAAACTCAAATCATCATCGGCGCTGTGCCGGGGCCCGGCCCTCGATCAGGGCCGGGCTGGAACATCTCCAGCCATTGGAATTACTGCCACTGCTGCCCCCATCGCAAGCCCTCAGTATTTCGCGCTGGAGTCGCTGGCCGGAAAACTCTCGTCAACGGCCTCGTCCTGCTCATCCCAGTTCTTGGTCTTGTCCGGCTGGGCTTCCTCGCCGGCATTGCGCACCTGGACCGGCGACGCGTCGGGGCCCGGCTTCTTGCCGTCCTTCATGGCGGCAGCATCGTCCGTTGGTTTCTTTTTGGGCGTTTCGGTCATGAAAAATCTCCTGCTTGGTTGAAAACAGAACCCGCGAGGGGCCCCAAGGGTTGCAGGTGCTTTGATAAGCTTGCGTCCTCTGGTATGAGCCCGCTATGACCGAGATGCGCGCCAACACCAAAAAACTCTTCATCAAGACCTATGGCTGTCAGATGAATGTCTATGACAGCGACCGCATGAGCGATGCGCTGGTGCCGCACGGCTATGAAACCACGCTCGACATGGGCCAGGCCGATCTGGTGCTGCTCAACACCTGCCACATCCGCGAAAAGGCCAGCGAGAAGGTATTTTCCGAACTCGGCCGGCTCAAGGAAATCCAGGGTGAACGCCGCGCCATGGGGGGCGACATGCTGATCGGCGTCGCCGGTTGCGTGGCGCAGGCCGAGGGCGAGGAAATTGCCCGCCGTGCCCCGGTGGTCGACATGGTGTTCGGGCCGCAGGCCTATCACAAATTGCCCGAGATGCTGGCGCGCGCCGAAGGCCAGCGCCATCTGCACCCGGCGCTGAAAAAGCCCATCGTGGACACCGACTTCCCCGAGGAAGACAAGTTCGAGCACCTGCCGGCTGCGCGCAAGGAAATCACCATCAAGCGCGGCCTGACCGCCTTTCTGACCGTGCAGGAAGGCTGCGACAAGTTCTGCAGCTTCTGCGTGGTGCCCTATACCCGCGGCGCCGAAACCAGCCGCCCCGTGCATCAGGTCATCGCCGAGGCGCGCGGTCTGGTCGATGCCGGGGTCAAGGAAATCACCCTGCTCGGCCAGAACGTCAACGCCTATCACGGGCTCGACGCCAGCGGTCGCAGTGTCAACCTGGGCGAACTGGCCTATCTCTTGGCCGAGATCGAGGGTCTGGAGCGCCTGCGCTACACCACCAGCCACCCGCGCGACATGGATGACGCACTGATAGCGGCCCATCGCGACCTCGGTATCCTGATGCCCTATCTGCACCTGCCGGTGCAGTCCGGCAGCGACAGCATTCTCAAGGCCATGAACCGGCGGCATACGGCGGCCGAATATCTCGATGTCATCGCCCGTATCAAGGCAGCCCGCCCCGATATGGCGCTCTCGGGCGATTTCATCGTCGGCTTTCCCGGCGAGACCGATGCCGATTTCGAGGACACGCTCAGGATTATCGCCGATGTCGGCTATGCCTCGGCCTATTCCTTCAAATATTCCACCCGTCCCGGCACGCCGGGCGCCAATCTGGGCGACCAGGTGCCCGAGGACGTCAAGAACGAACGCCTCTGGCGGCTGCAGGATCTGGTCAATGCCCAGACGAGCGCGTTTCACGCCGCCTGCGTCGGCAAGACCCTGCCGGTGCTGATCGAACGTCCCGGCCGCATGCCCGGCCAGGTGGGTGGTCGCTCGCCCTATCTGCAGGCAGTGCATCTGGACGGTTCGCCCGACCTGATCGGCTCCATCCATCAGGTGGAGATCATCGGGACGAGCACCAACTCGCTGGTCGGCCGGCTCAAGGTGAGCGTGGCCGCTTAAGGGGCGGGACTATGGCCCTTGTTTCGCTGTCATTCGAACGCAGCTCGCATGGCCTTCCGACCTGAAATCGCACCACTGGAGCGATAGCCCGGCCTTGCGGTCGGTCCGAAGCGTCACAATATTGCTACAGACAGGGCAACCAAATCGGCCTAGCCTTGTTTTGTAGTCGCGGCGCAAGCCCGCAGCCGCGCTGAGCGTGGAGCCATACCAGTTTGAGCAGGCACTTGTCCCCGACAGCAGACAACGCACTCGCATCCCAACTCGAACTCGCTTTTGAAGACAATCGTCTGGCAGCCCAGCTGTATGGCGATTTCGATCAGAACCTGGCGTTGATTGAACAGCGCCTCAAGGTATCAGCCATTCCCCGCGGCAATCATGTTCTGCTCAAGGGCGCCGCCAGCGCCGTCGATCAGGCGCGCCGCGTGCTTGAGTCGCTCTATGGCAGTCTCGAAGAAGGCCGCACCGTCGACATTTCCGAAGTCGATGGCGTCATCCGCATGATCCAGACCGAAGACAGCCAGCTCACGCTCCCCACCCTGGAGCGCAAGGGCAAGGTGCGCATGGCTCAGATCGCCACGCGCAAATCCACCGTCGTCGCCCGCACCCCGTCCCAGGACGGCTATATCCGCGCCATGGACCGCGCCGAACTGGTGTTCGGCATCGGCCCGGCCGGTACCGGCAAGACCTATCTGGCGGTGGCCCATGCCGCCAGCCTGCTCGAGCGCGGCGATATCAATCGCATCATCCTCTCGCGTCCCGCCGTCGAAGCGGGCGAGCGCCTGGGCTTTTTGCCCGGCGACATGAAGGAGAAGGTGGACCCCTATCTGCGCCCGCTCTATGACGCGCTTTACGACATGATGAAGCCCGAAAACGTCGAGCGCTGCATCACCTCGGGCATCATCGAAGTGGCGCCGCTGGCCTTCATGCGCGGTCGGACCCTGGCCAATGCCGTGGTGATCCTCGACGAAGCCCAGAACACCACCTCCATGCAGATGAAGATGTTTTTGACCCGTCTGGGCGAAAACTCCAAGATGATCGTCACCGGCGATCCGACCCAGGTCGATCTGCCGCGCGGTGAAAAATCGGGGCTGGTCGAGGCCGTCAATCTGCTCGATGGCGTTGAAGGCGTGCATATAACCCGCTTCAACGACAAGGACGTGGTGCGTCACGCCCTGGTGGGCCGCATCGTGCGCGCCTACGAGGCCGACACGGCAAAACGGCTCGCCGAAAAGGCAATTCAAGAGGCCGCACGCTGACGTCCTCTCCGCTCGAAATTGCCATTATCCGCAATGACGACGCCTGGCCGGAGGATCTCGATCCTCTGGCCGAGCGCGCTGTCATGGCCGCGCTCAAGCAGTCCAACGCCAGGGTGAAGGGTGCTGCAGAACTGGCCATCGTCCTTACCGATGATACCGAACAGCACGAACTCAACCGGCAGTGGCGCGGCAAGGACAGCTCGACCAATGTGCTGAGCTTCCCGCAGATCGAGCCCTTTGCGCCGGTCGTCGGCATCCTGGGCGACATCACCATGGCGCGCGAAACCATCGAACGTGAGGCGCGCGAACAGGGCACCAGTTTCCCCGATCATTTTACCCATCTCGTGGTGCATGGATTTTTGCACATTTTAGGCTATGATCATCTCTCCGATGCCGAGGCTCTTCAGATGGAAAGCCTTGAAACCCAGATACTGGCGAGCCTGGGGATCGATGATCCCTATGCCGACTGAGGCTGGAACGGCAATCGCGCGGACGCATTTCGTCTTCCATAAGGACAGTGAGCTGCCATCAGGCAGCGAGAAAACATGAACGACACCGACAGTCTGGGCCCCTCGGCGCCCACCAAATCCGAGCCTCCTTCTAGTCCCGCCTCCGTGCCTGCGCGGGGGCCATCGATCTGGAACCGTCTCAAGGCCATGCTGGCCCGCGGCACGGTTTCGCTGCGCGACGACCTCCAGGTCGCCCTGGACGAACAGGGCAGCGCTGAAACCGCGGACTTTTCCGAGAGCGAGCGGACCATCCTGCAAAATGTGCTCAAGCTCTCCAATGTCTCGGTTGGCGACGTGATGGTGGAGCGCAGCGACATCCAGGCGATCGACGCCGATTGCAACCTGGGCGACCTGCTGGCGCGCTTCCGCACCGTGGGACATTCGCGCCTGCCCGTGTTCGACGACGGGCTCGACGACATTCTGGGCTTCATCCATGTCAAGGATGCGCTCAGCAAGATCACCGCTCCGGTGGACGATCCGACCAAGCCGGTGCCGGTCAAGCTGGTATCGAGCGTGCTCAAGCAGAAGCTGGGCAAGTTCGACTTCGTGCGCACGGCCATGTTCGTGCCCACCTTCATGCCGGTGGGCGACCTGCTGCAGTCCATGCGGGCCTCCCGGGTGCACATGGCTATCGTGGTCGACGAATATGGCGGCACCGACGGCCTGGTCACCATTGAGGACCTGCTCGAGGCCGTTGTCGGCGAAATCGAGGACGAGCACGACGAACTGGCCGCCTCGCTGATCCGCAAGGTTGGCGTTGATGTCTATATCGCCGATGCGCGCGCCGAGCTCAGCGACGTGCAGGCCATGATCGGCCCGGACTTCGATCCCGGCGAATATGCCGATGAGGTCGACACCATTGGCGGGCTGATCTTCGATCTGGCCGGCCATGTGCCCAAGCGCGGCGAACGCGTCAGCAAGCTCGAAGGCTTCGAATTCGAGGTGCTGGCGGCTGACAGCCGGCGCATCAAGCGGGTCCGCATCCGCCGCAAGCGCGAAGTGGTCGAACTGCTCGCCATCACCGACCAGCGTGATGATGACCTCAAGGCCGCTGCCGAATAGGCATGCTGGCCGCTGCCTGATGCCCGTCGGGCATCTCGCTGCCGTCAAAGGGCGGCATGACGCTGCGGCCGTTTCGATTAAGTGGTGAACCGGCGGCGGCCGGCGCCATTCACGGCAGGCAGGATGCA
>CAXBKI010000102.1:0-7930 GCA_963975955.1 uncultured Devosia sp. | reverse complement strand
GGAGCCGCTCTGTCGCTCAGCGACACGTCGGGAACCTGCTGCTGGGCAACCTCATCATTAGCAGGACCGCCAACGACCATTGTCCGTTGCGCAAAATGCACCTGGGCCAAGGTGGGGAGCAGGCGGAAATGGTACTCGACCCCACCGCCTTTGCCCTTCCTTTGCCGAGAGTAGGCTGGGTGTTCGTCCCACTTCTCACTGGCCGCCAGCATGGCTATGCCGCGCTTGGTCGTTGGAAGGTCTGGGAACCCGGCCTCGGCTATCTCGCGGGCGGTCATCCACTCTTTCATGACCGACTCCGAAGGCGCTGGGACAATGCAAGTTTGGCGGCCGCGATCTCGCGTTCTTTTTCTTCGAGCAGGTGCAATTCGATGATCTCGGCGTATTTTCGAGGGACCACTGCGAAGTCGAGAATGCCGGGAATGAACCCCAGCAGGTCTTCGGCCTCAGTGACTTTGACGAGCGCGACAAATGCATCGAGCGGGATGCGGTGAGCGTCACTGGCTTCCGACGCCCACTTGTCGAGCTGGGCCTCGGTGATGTTGCGGTGAAGTTCGAGGGTCATGAGACCGGCGATGGTTGCCCGGTTCAGCCCCTTCTCGTCTTTGGCATCGCGAAACGCTCGCGCCAGCAACCTGGCGATCTGGTTTTCGATGCCGCCTCTGCCCGCGACATCAGCCGCATAGCCGACCGCTACCTGGGGTGGCTCCCAGGACAAAAGATCGGCGGTGCGGGTGTCGCGGTTACGGCTCATTTGCGGGCTGCCATCCACGCAACGATGGCGTCTTCATGCAGCCTGAAGAACTGATCCTGCTCGGCGGCTTTCAGGCGGGAGAAATGATCTGAGAGTTTCTCCCAAGGCGTGGGCGGCACCGTCGCGGGGCGCTTCTCAATGAGGGCGATTGCGGCCGCAACGTTTGCGGCCTGCCCCGACACAATCATCTGAGCGATGATGCCTTGCTGGGCGACAGACGCCCCGACAAGCGCCAGCAATTCCGATTGGTTGTCCGAGATTGGATGAAGGGCGATCTGCTGGCGGACCTGCGGGTCCAACTGGGCGATCTTGAGGGCGCGAATGATCGAGCCGTGGCCCATTCGCAGGGCCGCTTGCGCCGCCTCCGAAAAGCCAGCGGCAAACCGCTGCGCAGCTTCATCGAGTTCCGCTGCGTCGATCAAATGTCCAACTTGGACTTTTGATTTTGACCGCCTGTCGCCGCCGCGCTTCACAGCCCCCTTGGCGCTTTCATAAATCTCACGCCAGGCAGCAACATCGATCGCCCGATCAAGCACACTCAGCTCGCGGCGCATGAAGTTTTCGGCAATCTCGGCGAGCTTGATTTCCGCCTCGCTGGCGTACTCTTGTGGCTGCCGGACAACCGCTGTAATGGTCTGCGCCAGAATGTGCCGCTTGGCGGCGATGCGGTGCCCACCGGCAACCAGGCGATACCGCCCATCAATGGCTATCACCTCAATTGGGGTGCGCTGGCCACGGGCTAGAAAATCGACGCCAAGCGCCTCGACCCAATTGAGGTCAAGCGCGCGCCGACCGGCGGGCACGTCAATGAGGTCGATCTCGATTTCGCGATAGTTGGCAGCGGCATTTGCCTGCTGATCGATTGGGCGTGTCTCGCTCATGAGATCACCGCCAGGCTGACGATGCATCCGAGCAGGACAATCACGCCGCCCAGCACCACAATCAGGTTGTCGATCAAACTGAACCCATAGACGGTCACGTCAGCGCGGCCGTTCTTTTCTGACCAAACCCTCATGCTGCACCACGCATTGCGTCTGCGCGGCGATGCCGTTTTGCACTGGTGGACTCTGTCGCCTTGCGGATAGGTTCGACGTCGCCACGCAGGTAACTGTTTGGGAATAGCTCACGGAAAGGGACGCCGATCGCCTTGGCGATGGCTTTTGCCCCCTGGAGGTTGTTTCCGCGCAGTCCGTGTCGGACCTGCCATGCCTCAAGTCCCGCCGACTTGGCGATCTTGGTTTGGGTCAGTCCGGCCATACCTATGGCGGCCTTGATGAGGTGCAGGTTCCATTCGACCTGCTTTGTCTCGGTCATCTTCCATCCCCGTATCAGCCGACCGTTTGCACCGGGCGGTTGGTTCGAACGCACGAATTACGTTTGTGGCCACTAATGTAACCGATTTTAATCGCCTTAACAACGATCTAAATCGGTTCCCAGATAAGATGAGAACGATGATATTTGGGTATATCGAATTAATTCGACAATTCAGCAGGTTAGCCGCTGATGTCTGAGCACCCCACAACTGGGAAGCCCCTTCCCACTTCGGCGGTCGAGTTTTCCGATGAGGTGGGAGCTCGAATAAAATCGATCATCGAATCGGTGGGCGGACTCGTCCGCGCCGGGGCCATTGCTGGCGTGACTGACGAGACCGTGGCCAAATGGCGAGACGGCAAAGTTAAGCCGCCGGTCTTTGGTCTGGCCACACTTGCTGTCGCTGCGGGAAAATCGGTGGACTGGGTGTTGTTCGGACCTCCGGCACATGATGCCAGAGTGCCCGCAGCCGCAGGGTTTGATGAGGGTGACGAAGCGACGGACTTCACCCTGGTGCCGCGCGTTGGTGTATCTGCTTCAGCTGGGCACGGACTTGTCGCCTTGGCTGAAGAGATCACCGAGCGTCTGGCATTTAAAACCGACTGGCTAAGGGACATGGGCCTATCGCCCAAGTATTGCGGGCTTCTCACCTGCAGTGGGGACAGCCAGGACCCGGTCATCAAGGACGGAGCACTCATGCTCGTCGACTTGCGGCCTGATCAGCAGGTGCGATCAGGGAACTTCTATATTGTCGTGCTGGATGGGGACGTACTGGTGAAGTTGGTGAACCGGCGTGTGGACGGCACCGTTGAGTTGATTTCGCACAACCCGGCCTACCCAAAAGAGCTCATTGATAGCCAGCAACTCGATAAGCTTACCATCCCCGGCCGCGTCGTGTGGGCGGGGCAGAAGCTCTAGCATCCCCAACCTGACGTTTAGGGATGCTAGGGCTCCTAGACGGTTGTCGACCGTGCTTTAGCAGAGGAAAATTTAACTATTGTGTAAAAACCGCTGCCGATTGCATGGAATAAGGCAGACTTGAATTACGCCTTCGGTGCTTTGACCAGCATCTTGGAGAAAAGCTGATCAATAGGATCAGCCCTCTTTCGTTGTACATCTTTTTTGTACTGAGCGAGAATTCGCGCAGAGGTTTTGTTGCACCATTTTGCACTTTTTAGTTCGTTTTTATGGTCGAACTGCTCGTCGTCCTCAGCAACGATTTCAGCATTCAAATCATTTGCCGCCGCTTTCGCTAGCCCGGAAAACGCTTCAACGAAGCGAGGAAGGTTGCCCGTTCTGACAACAGTACCCAAATTTGCCATTACTTCTGCACCAGCCGGATTATCACGAATTATGCGAACGACCGCATATGCGAGAAAATACCTGGTTAGAGTGTAGTAAGCGAAGGCCGTGTTTTCCAACTCCGACAACGAGTCGCTGATTGCCTGAAAACTGTCCCATAGCGCGAGCACTCGCTCGCCAGTGACGCCCGGCCGGCCAAAAATATCAGAGTGAAGATCATCCATCACTTTGTACTTCTGATGGCAATTCCATGGCTGCTCCAGATCCATCGAGAGGAGTATTAGCCCCGCGTTCTCGTTAGATATTATCTTCTTTCCTTTGTTCTTTTCTCCTTGCTTGATTTCGTAGGCCGCTTTTCCAGCGCTTGCTTTTTCGACCTCTGCCTTTATTCGTTGTTGTATGTTGTGGTTAGATTTAAGATCCCGAGCTTTAATCGCATTTTGATTGTTGCTGTTTGTCGTAATTCGTTGGGAAAGGGCGGTATTCCCTTTAACCTCAATGAGCTTGACGAGAATTTTCAAGTCGTCAGAAATCCTACCCTTCTCCGCCATAAGCGATGTCAGGCTTTGGGCTCCATTCACGACGACATAATTTTTGATGTTTATTTTGTCGTCGCTTTCCTTGATTATGCTTTCGCACAAAACATTTATACCGTTGTGGTATAATGGAAAATTGCTGTGCTCGCCTTTTGTTCGAATGCTTTTACGCAAGCTTCTGTTGACCTTAGTGTTACCCAAGGAGAGCCGAACATTTTGCTCAAAAAGGCGACCGTCAGATATCCCTGTCATCTTCAGCAGGTTCAGTGCTGGCGCGAGAAAGATACGCGCTGATGCACCGCCAGCGTCGTATTCGATGACGTCAGTGTCGGAAACATCGAAGTAAAATGTTTCCTCAATGCCTCCATCCACCTCAAGGTCGATGTACTCATCGGCTATTCTTTCCGCGTCGTATAGCTCGATGTCCTTGGCTTTTGCCAAGTAAGTTATTGCATCTTTATTCGCGAGCACATTGGTTATGAATACAGGCTCTATCGTATATCCCGATTTTAACTTGTCTTGGACTGATTGCCGCTCCAGCGCTTGCCGCAATCGCTCGTTCTTAGTTTCTGCGGCTAGCTGACCAACGGAATCAGGCGTGTCAAATTGGACCAGTGTCCCAACGAATGACTTGAGGTCAGTGTCGCCCAACGTTGCCTTATCTTTAGACTGTGTCTTGGCTTGTAAAATGTAAATTGTCTCAGATACGTCATCAACGTAGATGGCGTCTATGCCTTTATCGTGTTTGGCATCGACCGATGCGTCGTCGGCATCTTGGGGGTCGAGGCGAAAAATGTTCTCAAGAAACCAGCGCAGAAACCTCCCCGAGAAATCTGCCGCGCGATGCTCGTAATACTTTAAGTGGTCTTCGGAAAAGTTTTGATACTGGAGATCTGAAGGTTTCATTTTGCCTCTCTTGGTGACTCGCATGATACCAGTTCGGTGAGGTGCGACAAGGCGCTAAACAGACCGGAGGGCCGACGTCATCGCGACCAACTTGGGAGACTTACCTCGAATTCGAGCCAATAGCCTGGCAACTTCGGTCCGAGATTTGTGCCATACGAAGTTGCGCTTGGTCCTTTGTATCCTCGCACGGTGAAAGACCGGCTCTCTGGGGCTTTTCCCGTCAGATACCGCCTGTTTTCACCTATTCCCAGAAGTGCCATCCGATCTTGCGCGTTACAAATCGGCGGCGCGCCAGCCGCATGCCCAGATCGGCATCCTCGGCGACATTGAAGGCGTCCCAGCCGCCGATCTGGCGCAGGCTGGCCGTGCGGAAATGATTGGAGGTGCCACCCAGCGGCATGGGCAGGCGCCAGCGTGCCAGGGCCGGCAGCAGCACGCTGAACAGCGCGGCATATTCAGCCGCAAACAGGCCCGGCAGCCAGCCACGTTCGCCATTGTCGATCACCAGCCGCGCCTGCTGGCAGACCAGATCGGGGTGATCGCGAAAGGCCAGCGCCGCCTTCCACAATTGATCGGGGTCGGGAATGTCCTCGGCGTCATAGACCACCACAAACTCGCCGGCGCATAGCGGCAGCGCATAATCGAGCGCCTTGGGCTTGGTGTGGGGGGCGGCATGGGGCACCGGGACCAGCGAGACATGGGGCGCACCCAGCCGGGCCCGCACCTGAGCCAGGGTGTCATCGGACCCCGCTTCGACGACAAATTTGATGTCCAGTCGCGCCGGCGGATAGTCCAGCGCCATCATCGCAGTAAAGAGCTGCGGCACCATGGCGGCCTCGTTACGCAGTGGGATGAGCACCGAATAGACCGGCAATTCCTCGTCGGGCGGGCGGCGCGGCGGCTGTGCCGGCCGGCGCGGCGTGCCCAGGGCCGCAACCCGGATCGCCGCGGGACCGACCAGCAACAGGGCGGCGACCGGCAATAGCCAGAAGTGAGCGAAGAAAGGGGCGGACAGCACCATGGCCAGCATCAGCAGCAGCGCCAGCGCGAAGCGATAGCGTGCCGATGCCGTCAGGTTGAGCTGGGCGGCGGCATAGGGCCAGCGCTGCGCCAGACCCTGCCGTGCAAGGGTGATCAGCTCAGGGGAGGCCACGGTGGCAAGATAATCCCGCAGCGCCGAGGCGGGCAGCAGGCAGATGCGCTGGCGCAAATGCGGGGCGGTGCGCAGCCGGCGCTTGAGCCGCAGCAGGCCGAGAAAGTCGGGCGCGGTGAAATCGACGGCGCGATCGAGCACCTGCATGCGGAACAGGCGCACATCGGCCAGGGCCTCGAGGCGGATCGGTTCGATCTGGCCGGCGAGGCCCTGCGGCACGCGCTCAAAAAACGCGTAGCCCGCCCAGGCGGCAGCTCGCTCCATGGCCAGCCCTTCGGGGATGGCGCAGGCGATCATGGCATGCAGCAGCGGATCGGTTTCGGCCTCCAGCGCCTCTGAGAGCAGGCGATGAGCCTGCGCATCATCGGCGCAGGCGTCTCCCAGCACGGCTCTGAGCAGTTCGAGCGCGTCCGACATGGCGCGCCGTCCGGCCGGTCAGCGCCGCAATCGAAAGCCTGGCAAGGTGGCCCGGGCGCAATGGCGCCAACACATCGTACAATGCGCAACAATAGTCACCTGCATAGCTCTGCCCCCAAAGCTGCGTGGATGATCGATCTGAACTGGTCTGCATTGTGGTGCGGCTGAGGCCCTCAGCCGCGCATGGCCAAACGCCATGCCCATGCCCCAAACACGGGGCCGCAATTACTAAATGAACAACGTGATAGTGGGCAATTTTGCCGCAATAGGCAAGATGGAGAAATCGCCCTGGCAAGCGGCGACCAAAGGGGATGAGCAAACGGCAGAGGCGCCAGAACCAGGGAAAGTCCTCGCGCCGCGCCCGGCTCAGTGTTTGATTTCGAACTGATGCGGATTGAAGTGGTAGGCGGTCGAGCAGAACTCGCACACCACCTCGATTTCTCCGTTGACCGCCATCTCTTCGCGGTCCTCGGCAGTAAAGCTGGTGGCCAGCATGTCCTCGATGCGGTCGGCCGAGCAACTGCAGCGCTCCACCACAGGCATGGGCGAAAACACCCGGACGCCGGTTTCGTGATAGAGCCGGAACAGCAGGCGTTCGGAGCTGAGCTCGGGATCGGACAGTTCGAGATCATTAAGCGTCGCCATCAACGCCTTGGCCTCGGTCCAGCCGTTGTCTTCCTCGAAATCGGGGTCGGCGGTGTGCGGATTGCTGAAATCGCCGTCACCGGGCAGGTCCGGGATCTGCGAGATGCCATGCTCGGGCAGGTGCGGGATCAGCACGCCCCCCGCCCGCCAATGGGGGCGATGGTCGCCCTTGCGGGTAAACTCGGCCACGGCCAGGCGCACCTGGGTGGGGATCTGCTCGGATTGCATGAAATAGGTGTGGGCCACCTCTTCCAGCGAATTGCCCTGCAGCGCCACGATGCCCTGATAGCGCTCCATGTGCTCGCCCTGGTCGATGGTCATGGCCAGATGGCCATTGCCCAGCAGGTCGGCCGGCCGGGTGCGCCCCTCTTCGGCCGCCTTGACCAGAAGCTCGCGGTCAAAGCGGGCATAGCCGCGCAACCCGTCGGGGGCGTCAAAATCCACCACGATCAGGTTCACCGGACCATCGGTCTGGGTCTGCATGATGAACTTGCCCTCGAATTTGAGGGAGGAACCGATCAGGGCCGCCAGCACCACCGCTTCGCCGAGCAGGCGGGCGACCGGGGCGGGATAATCGTGGCGGGTGAGGATGGTGTCGAGCGCGTCGCCCAGCCGCACGCTGCGGCCGCGGGTATCGAGCTTGTCGAGGGTGAACGGCACGACCGCATCGTCGCCGCTTTCCGGCCGGTCCAGCCCCAGGGCAGTCATCAGATTGTCGGTCATAGGCGTCGTATCCGTCATTTTTGGTCCGCTGGCTTTGAGTGGGCCGATCCTTCTTGCGCCCGTCAAAACCATAGCGTCACGCCCGCTGCTGCAGGCGTGACGCCACAATTCTATCACAGGCGACAGCGGTTGAGCTGTCTAATTGACGTCAACACCGAAGGCCCAGCACAGGATGGCTTTTTG
>CAXBKI010000101.1:0-7950 GCA_963975955.1 uncultured Devosia sp. | reverse complement strand
AAGTCTCGGTGCGTGACAATGGACCGGGGATCGATGCAGCCGATCTCGGGCAGATCTTTGATCCGTTCTTCACCACCAAACAGGTTGGCCAGGGTCTTGGGCTGGGGTTGTCGATCTCGTACAACATCATCAAGGATTTTGGCGGCTCGCTGTCGGCCCACAATGCCGCGAGTGGCGGGGCGTGTTTTGTCGTGAGCCTGGATGTGGGCGAAGGCGAACAGGTGGCAGCGCAATGAGTGCATCGATTGAAGTGCTTCTCGTCGATGACGAGGAAGACCTGCGCCGCGCCACCAGCCAGACGCTGGACCTCGCCGGCTTTCCGGTCCGCAGCACCGACTCGGCAGAGGAGGCACTGACCTCGGTGTCGCATGGCTGGCACGGCATACTGGTGACCGATATCCGCATGCCGGGCATGGATGGAATGGCGTTGCTGCGCGCCGCGATCGCCATTGATCCCGATCTGCCGGTGCTGCTGCTGACCGGTCACGGCGACGTCAACCTGGCCGTCGATGCCATGCGCGACGGCGCCTATGATTTCATCGAGAAGCCGTTCTCGGTCGAGCGGCTGCTGGACTCCATCACCCGGGCCCTGGAAAAGCGCCAGCTGACGCTGGAAAACCGCGCGCTACGCTCGAGCGTGGCCAATCGTTCCGACGATCTGGAGACCCGGCTGGTGGGGCGCTCCAGGGTCATGCTGAGTATCCGGAAGCAGATAAGGGCCGTGGCGCCGACACGGGCCGATGTGCTGATCGTGGGCGATACCGGCACGGGCAAGGAATTGGCGGCACGCGCAATCCACGACCTGTCCACCGAAGGTGACCGACCCTTTGTGGCCATCAATTGCGCCGCCATTCCGGCCGAGATGATGGAGGCGGAACTGTTCGGCTATGAGGCAGGAGCCTTTGCCGGAGCGCTGCGGGCGCGGGCCGGCAAGTTCGAACATGCCCGCAACGGCACGATCTTTCTCGACGACATCGAGAACATGCCGCTCTATCTGCAGGCCAAGCTGCTGCGGGCAGTGCAGGAGCGAGCCATTACGCGTCTGGGGTCACATGACCCCATCGCGCTCAATGCCCGCTTCATTGCCACATCAAGCGTCGACCTGGAACGTGCCGCAAACGAAGAGAGTTTCCGCAAGGACCTGCTGTACCGGCTCAACATCGCGACGCTGCGCCTGCCGCCTCTGGCCGACCGCACCGAGGACATCCCTGCCCTGTTTGCTCATCTGGTGCACATCGTGGCAACGCAGTTGCGCGTGACCGCGCCAAGCCTGTCGACCAGCTACCTGTCGGGCCTGAGCCTGCGTGCCTGGCCGGGCAATGTGCGCGAGTTGCGCAACGCTGCGGAACGCTATGTGCTGGGCATTGACGGGGTGGAAGAGCGAAGCGCCACGACCAGCGCCACCACGCTGCGCGAACGGGTTCAGGCTTTCGAGCGCCAAGCCATCGCGGACGAATTGCGCGCACAGAATGGCAGCCTCAAGGCCGTCTATCAGGTGCTCGGCCTGTCACGAAAGTCGCTCTACGAGAAGATGGTCAAGCTGGGGCTGGACCGCAGGGATTTCCGCGAGGACGAATAGCACCGGCCCCGTCGCGGGGTATTTCTGAACGCTGAGGGACACCTGCATGCCCAACACGCACCCACGGCACTGCACTACTGTCGACTTGCTGCGGGCTCAGGGCATGACTTCAGAAGCCGCCGAACGGGATGCAGAGGGCATGGAATGCCCCGCGTCCGCGACCACGCTGACCGCATTCAAGGCCTTTTTGGCTGCACGTTCCTAAGACCAGCCTTGGCGCCGGCTGCGCAGAATGGGCAGTGCCCGACGGGCTGTCCGCAACGAAATTGGCCGCCAGTTCGGCGACGTCCGGGATTGATGCTGATAAGAGCCCCGCGATCGATCGTCTCTTGGACTTCCTACCGCGCCACGCCTCGCTTGCTGACCTCCCCTGCCGGGTCCCCACAGCAATCGACTGCTTGACAGCTCAACGTTGGTGAGTGTATAGTCACTCATATGAGCAGAACCCCTAAAAGCCTCTCCACGTCCGATGTCCGCCGGGAGGCCGTCATTGCCAGTGCCATCACGGTATTTGCCCGCACCGGCTATCTCGGCACCTCGGTTGCGACGATCGCCCAGGATGCCAAGATTTCTCAGGCCTATGTTTTCAAGCTGTTCCCGAGCAAGGAACTGCTCTTCGTCACGGCGCTCGAACGGTGCTTTGAACTGGTACTGAACGCCATGCGAACCGCGGCCGACAGCAGCGCGGATCACACGCCCGAAGCCATGCTGGAGGCCATGGGGCAGGCCTATGCCGAGTTGATTGCTGATCGCGCGCTGCTGATGCTCCAGGTTCACGCGCAGTCTGCAGCCAGCGTACCGGAAATCGGCGCAGCTTTGCGCAACGGGCTGCGCGACGTGACGCTTTTTGTAAAGTCGCGCTCCAAGGCGCCCGATCTCGCGGTGCAGCAATTCATCGCTTACGGCCTGCTCTGCCACCTCATCGTCGTTGCCGATCTCGACCAGGATGGTGCCGACTGGGCCCGCATTATTGCCGCGGGCATCAGCCACCCCGATTACTCCAGCCCACTGACCTAAGCCCGCCGCCTTGCACAACAGCGGGGCTCACAACCTTGCTCATCCAAAATAGTGAGTGATTACTCACGCTATTGTCAAGATTCAGGAGAACCTCATGAACGCCCTGCCAACCCAACAACAGCTGGCCACCCAGATCGTCCTGCCCGGCATTGTAGAGCCGTCGGGTCTGCAATGCCGCCAAACCAGCTTGGCCGCGCCCGGCCCCGGCCAGGTACTGCTGCAGATGGAAGCCTCCGGCGTGTCCTTTGCCGAAAAGTCCATGCGGCGCAATCGATATCCCGGGCAGCCGAAGTTCCCCTTTGTGCCCGGCTATGATGCAGTCGGCACCATACTGGCGGTCGGTCCCGGACAAGATGCCGGGCTGATCGGTAAGCGCGTGGCTGCAGCGCTCAAGACAGGCGGCTGGGCCAGTCACATCCTCGTTCCCGCCGATGAGATCGTCGACGTTCCCTCCAGCGTCGATCCGGTCGAGGCTGAAACGGTCATCGTCAACGGCATCACGGCCTGGCAGATGCTCTATGGCAAGGCACGCGCCCGGCCGGGTCAGACAATTCTGGTGCTAGGGGCAAGCGGCGGCGTCGGGACGATCCTGGCCCAGATAGCCATTCATGGTGGCATCAGGGTAATCGGCACGGCTTCACCCCGCCATCATCCGGCGTTGCGCGCCCTGGGTGTCGAACCGATCGACTACAACGTCCCCGATCTTGCCGCCCGGGTTCGTGAACTGTCGCCGCGCGGCGTCGACGCTGTGTTTGATCACCTTGGCCCCGACAGCGTGCGGACCAGCTTCGACCTGCTCGATCAGGGCGGCACGCTGGTGGCCTATGGCACCGCCGCCGATCTGGACACCGATGCGGCACTGGTGCCGATGTTTGTCGGACTGCTCGCCCGCCTCGGACTATGGAACATACTGCCCAATGGCAAAAAGGCCTCGTTCTACGACTTCTGGGGCGGCATGCTGGTCAATCCAACTGCCGCAAAACGCCAGCGGCGCGACGATCTGGCCAAAGTCTTCGACCTTCTGGCCATTGGCGCCATCAAACCCATTGTCGCAGCCAGGTTCCCGTTGAACCAGGCCAGCGCGGCGCTGGAACTGGCCGAAACGCGCACGGTCTTTGGCAAGGTCGTCATTGTGCCTTGAGCGGCCGGCATATGGGCTGTTCGGAGTGATCCCCGGGCAGCCCAGATCCGGGTGCTCAGCGCGGCGTCAGCTCGATCACCGGAATGATCTCGCGTGTCGTCTTTTCGGCATAGTCGGCGAATTGGGGAAACAGGCTTGCCTGTCTGGCATAGGTCGCGTCGCGTTCGGCGCCTTCGAGCACCCGGGCGCGCACGGGGACGCGCTTGATGGTCGTGCCATCGCCAACCGAAATGTCCAGATCAGGATGCGCTACCACGTTGTGAAACCAGGCCGGATCCTTGGGACCGCCCGCATAGGACGCAAAGACAAACCACGGGCCATCTTCCTCGCGCAGGAACATCAGCGGTGTCGTGCGTTCCAGCCCGGACTTGGCCCCGATGCTGTGCAGGAGCAGCACGGGCGCGTCCTTGAAGTATCCACCCGGCTTGCCGGCACTGGCATTGAAGTCAGCAATAACTTTGTCATTGAAGTCGCTCATGATCCCAACCCTGCCTGGCAATGATGTCGTTGCCTTACAGTTAGGACTCCGCGGGCCCGGCGGCAAGGGCGATTGCCCGGCCGCCAGACAGTGAAGCCGTGCAGGGAGAATGACGCAGATTGAGCAACTGGCTTCAGCACCTCCCTGCGCCCTACCCCAGCTCGACTTCGGTTGGCGTGTGCGCCAGCAGGGCGACCTCCAGCCGGCGGCCCGCTTCGACCACCACCACCGATTGCGTGGTTTGCGAGCGCAGCACCAAGGAGGTCACCCGTCCAGCGGCCCATCGCAAGTCCACTTCGATCCCGCCGCGCACGCGCACGCCATGGACCGCCCCTTCCCTCCAGCGGCCCGGCAGAGCGGGCAAGAGAATGATCGCGCCGTCCCGCGACTGGACCAGCATTTCGAGAATGCCGCAGGCGCCGCCAAAATTGCCGTCGATCTGAAATGGTGGATGGGCGTCGAAGAAATTGCGGTAGCTGCGCTCCGGACTGAGCAGCAGGCTCAATACGTCATGCGCATGATTGCCATCACCCAGCCGCGCCCACAGGTTGATACGCCAGCCAATGCCCCAGCCGGTGGCGTCGTCGCCACGGATCTCCAGCGAGCGTTGCGCTGCCGCAGCAAGCGCGGTTCCAGGAACGATCTGCTGGCCCGGATACAGCCCATAGAGATGCGAGACATGTCGATGATGGATCTCGGGAACATCCATGTCCCAGTCTTCCATCCATTCCTGCAACTGGCCGGCGGCCCCGATCCGGTGCGGCAGCAACCGTTCGCGGACAGCAATTACCTCGTCGCGCATCGGGTCGATGTCGGCAAGCTGCGCCGTGGCGGCGAGATAGGCCCGGAACAGGTCGCCGATCAGCTGATTGTCCATGGTCGGTCCCGCGCAGAGCGCGGCGCCGTGCGGGTGCACGTTCTCGGGTGAGAGCGAGGGCACGGTCACCAGATAGTCGGTGCCCGGCAAGGGCTGCAGGATATCCAGGATGAAGCGCGTGGCGCCCGACAGCACCGGCAACAGTCGACGCACCAGCGCCTCGGGCCGCCCGGCAAATTCTGCATGATCCCAGAGCTGCGCGCAGAGCCAGGCGCCGCCGGTTGGCCAGAGCCCCCATTGCGCGCCATCGACAGGCCCCGTGGCCCGCCACAGATCGGTGTTGTGATGCAGCACCCAGCCCCGTGCGCCATAGTGCAGACGCGCCATGTCGGCGCCCGCAACCGACAGGTCCTCGACCAGCTCGAGCAGCGGCGCCATGCACTCGGCCAGGTTTGCCGGATCGGGCAGCCAGTAATTCATCTGGAGATTGATATTGCTGGTATATTTGCTGCCCCAGGGCGGCCGGGTTTCCTTGTTCCAGATGCCCTGCAGGGTCGCCGGCTGCGTCCCCGGCCGGCTCGACGCAATCATCAGATAGCGTCCAAACTGCACGTAGAGCGCGGCCAGCGCGGGATCGTCGCCATCGGCAAACCTGGCGATGCGCTGATCGGTCGGCAAATCGGCCGCCGGTGTTCGCCCCAGATCGATGGATAATCGGCGGAACAGACGCTGATGCTCGGCAATATGGGCGGCGCGCAGAACCTCATAGGATTTGCCGGCGACAGCCGCCCGCCGGGCGGCCAACAGCGCCGCGGGATCGCCCGAAACATCATCGAAGCGGCGGAAACTGGTGGCAATGTCGATGATGATCACCGCGGCGGTGGCGTTCCGCACCACGATTCGGTTGCCGCGCCGCTCGCAGTTGCCGCCTTCAAGCCGCAGGTCGACGCCGATGCCGAGCGTCAGTTGCCCGTCCACGCCATGCCGGCCAAAATTCCGGCCGGCAAAGCGCAGTTCCGGTCCCGCGTCGGACAGGATCGCGCCCGGCTGCGGGCTGTCGAGCCAGATCTCGAAACTGAGCGCTCCCGGGGATGATCCCTCGATGCGGTTGACGATCACATCGTCGTCCGCCGACACGAAGCTGCTGCGCTCGAAGGTCAGGGCCTCGCCATCAATGCCGCTGCCGCGCAGGGCGTAGCTGGAGCAGACAATGGCCGTATCGAGATCAAGCGAGCGTCGATAGCTTCCGGCGGCCGCCTCATGGGCAAAGTCGAGAAACACATTGCCGGCCGGCTGGTAGCTCATCTGCGAATGCGGCATGGCCATCAAATGCCGATTGGCCAGCGCCTGCGCTTCTTCATATCGCCCGGCAAAGATCAGCTCACGCACCGCAGCCAGATTGGGCTGCGCCTCGGGATTGGTCGGCTGGTAAGGGCCCCCCGACCACAGGGTGGCTTCATTGAGTTGCAGTTCTTCGCGGCCCACGCCGCCAAATACCATGGCGCCCAGACGTCCATTGCCAAGCGGCAAGGCATCGGTCCATTCCAGGGCCGGCGTAGCGTACCAGAGTTCATTGTCAGCCATGGTCCATTCCAGTCAGTGGGCCCGACGCAGCCTGGCGCCTGCTTCGCCACGCTTCCTCCGCCGTGCCCGATTACTGCCGCAGGCGGCGAGCCGAGCCTCGCAATGCAATCGTGCTGTCGATCCGCATGGTGCGCCGCCCCAAAGCGGCGGTGTCGGCGAGGCGCTCGGCCAGCACCGATGTGATGGCCTCGGCCAGCTTGTCGACCGGCTGTCCCGCCGCGGTAATCCCGGGCTGGTGCACGGTGAATGCCGGGACATCGTCAAAGCTCACCAGTGACACGTCACGCGGAATGGTCATGTCGTGCTCGCGCAACCAGCGCAGCGCGCCGATGGTCATGTTATAATTGGCGCTGAAAATCGCCGTTGGCGGATTGGGCAACCCCATCAGTTCGCCCATCGCGGCGTAACCACCGGCATCGGACCAGCTGCCATCCACAACCAGTTCGGCAATTTCGGCAACGTCATGATCCGACAAGGCGTCGCGGAAACCCGCCAGCCGCTCGCGCCCCACCGAGTCGCGCAACGCGCCACGGATGATGCCGATCCTTGTGTGGCCAAGATCGATCAGATGGTTGACGATGCGGGCACTGGCCTTGCGGTTTTCCACGAAGACGCGGTCGGCGAGCAGGCCCGGCATGTCGTTGTCGTAGAGCAGCACGATCAGCCCGTCGCGGATGAACGCTTCCATGCTCGGCAGCAAGTCCTCATTGCCATCCATCACCACTGCATCGACCCGGTGGCTGGCAAAGAACTCAAGCCCTTCCAACACGTTTCGCGGCTCCATATCGTGGCAGTAGCAAAGCACTGCCCGGCCGGCCTGGCGCATCTTGCGGGTCAGCTGATCGAGCAACGCGGCATGAAACTCCCCCAGCGAAGGCACCATCAGGCCCACGATGTGCGTGGTGTTGGTCTTCATCGACACGGCCACGGAATTGCGGCGGTAGCCCAGTTCGCTGATGGCCCTTTCGATCGGCACCCGATTGCCCGCACGGACCGGCATCCCATTGAGGTAACGCGATACCGTTCCGATAGCCACGCCAGCGCTGGCGGCGACATCGACAATGGTCGCTGCCCGCTTGCGTGTGACATCGTTGCTGTCGTTGGCTTCGCTCATTATTTCCTCGCCGGCGCAGGGCCAATCGCCCCGCGCCGCTGTTGTAGTGCTGCTGGCAAATTGCCGCCAGCCTGGCATCAAGCCGTACCCTCGAACACCAGTGCGGTGTGGATATGCAGTCGTGGCACGGTCACCTCGATCTGGTCGCCGCTACCGCTCCAGGCAATATCCTGGCCGGTCAGGGCATCGTAGACCCGGCTGGGCCTGTGCGGCAGGCGCA
>CAXBKI010000100.1:0-8098 GCA_963975955.1 uncultured Devosia sp. | reverse complement strand
ACTTGGAGACGCCGTGATATTTGTCGTCCGAGGCCTCGGCCGGACCGTAGCCCTTGCCCTTCTTGGTGACGACATGGACCAGAATGGGACCTTCGGCGGCATCGCGCACATTGTCGAGAATGGGCAGCAGGTGATCCAGATTGTGCCCGTCGATGGGGCCGACATAGTAAAAGCCGAGCTCCTCAAACAGCGTGCCGCCGGTGAAGAACGAACGGGCGAATTCCTCGGTGCGGCGGGCCGGCTCATGCAGGAACTGGGGCAATTTGCTGACCACCGACTTGGCCGCTTCGCGGGCGCCGCGATAGACTGGGCCCGAGACCAGACGCGCCAGATAGGCGCTCATGGCGCCCGTTGGCGGGGCGATGGACATGTCATTGTCGTTGAGCACGACGATCAGCCGGGCATCCATGGCGCCGGCATTGTTCATGGCTTCATAGGCCATGCCGGCGGACATGGCGCCGTCGCCGATAACGGCGACCACATTGCGCGGCCGGTCCATCAATTCGCTCGCGACCGCCATGCCGAGGCCGGCGGAAATGGAGGTCGAGGAGTGGCCGGCGCCAAAGGGATCGTACTGGCTCTCGGCGCGGCGGGTGAAGCCGGACAGGCCATCCTTCTGGCGCAGCGTGCGCATGCGATCGCGACGCCCGGTCAGGATCTTGTGGGGATAGGCCTGGTGGCCAACGTCCCAGATGATGCGGTCATGAGGCGTGTCGAAAACGGCATGCAGGGCCACCGTCAATTCGACAACGCCCAGGCCGGCGCCGAGATGTCCTCCCGTCACCGAAACCGCGTCGATCATCTCGGCGCGCAGTTCGTCGGATAATTGCCGCAGTTCCTCGCGCGGGATGGCGCGCAAATCGGCCGGCGAATTGACGGTATCGAGAAGTGGTGTCGAGGGCTTGTCGGCCAAACGGGCAGTCCTTCGCCAAACGGGGCAGTCCAGCAGTTGTTTAAGCGCGCCGACAGCGCATTGCAACATTGGCGCGCCAGCCGTCCCAAACGGGGTGGCTGATGGAATGAACGGCAAAGGTGCCCGAATTGGGGCCGCTCAGTTGACGGTCAGGGCGACCGGCTGGGCGCCGACAAAGCTGGTATGGGACAGGCCGGCGGGCGCATCGCCCTGCCGCATGACGGTGACATAGCGCCCCATTTCCGTCGTCGGGCTGAAATCGGCCTGGTCGTGATCCCAGATCTCGGCGAAATGGTCCGACGTCATGGCGGTAGGCGTGATGAAGACTTCAGCGACATGCTCGAGATCGGGCGCAATCAGCTCGGGGTGGCGCATGGTGTCGGCGCTGGCGCGCCTGGCGATGTGGCTGGCCAGGGCCTGGGCCACGGGCGCGTCCTGCCGGGGGGCGCTGAACGTATTGCTGAACAGGTTGACCAGCGTGCCGGTAACGCCCGTGCCGCTGCCCAAGGACGCGGTACGCAGGCTGGACACGCCGGGCAGCGCCGGTAGGCGGCTGGCGGGAATGGACGCGGTCACCGTGGGCGTGGATTCACGCTCGATGATCATTTCAAGGGCGCGCTGGGCCTCGGGATCCTGCGGCGTCGGGGGCAGATAGGCCGTCATCATGTCGGGCTGTTCGGGCTCGGACATGATCAGGCGTGGCTGCGGCACGGGCGCGGTCAGCGCGGCGATGGCGGTGACGGCGTCACCCGATGGCATGGAGCTGGCCGTGGCGATCTGCAGCGCCTGCGACTTGACCATCGGCAGGGGAGCAGTCCGGGGTGTCGTCAACTCGTCGGCGGCCAGAGGCGCGCTGCCGGCGGTGGAAAAGGGAAGGGCGGGTGGCTCGGTCGTCGTGACGGCGACAGCCAGGCTTGCCGGGCGCATTGCCGGGACCGGTGCGGACCTCGATGCAGCTGGCTGGGGCGTGGCAGGCTGGGGCGCGAGCGAGGCCATTTGCGCGGCCGGTGCGGCAGCGGCCCGGGCTGCAGGCTGCGCGCCATTGCCGCCAAACAGCATATCGACAAGGGTGCGACCGCTGCCGCCATCGGCGACCTGGGTGCCCGAAGAACGGCCATTGCACGGATAGGCGTGGCAGGTTTTCCACTCCGCCATGGCAGTCTGATAGCCCTGCTGGGACAGCGGCTTGCCATCGGTGGGCAGATGCATGGTCTTGCCGTCGGGGAAGATTTCCTGCAGCTGGGCGCGGGTCATGCGCGGCCAGGCGCGCACCGAACCGGTGTCGAGATGCACAAAGGGGCTGCCCGAAGTGGGATAATAGCCCACGCCGCCGACCTGCTTTTTCATGGCTGTCGCCCGCAGGCGGGCCAGCGGAATGCCAGGAATGAAGAAATCCATGGCGTGGCCCTTGATGTGCTGGCTGTTCTCGGCAACGCCGGAGGAAGAGGAGCGCAGCATGGCGTTGGTCTTGGGCGAGCGATAGGCCGAAACCACATTGATCGGCTGGGTGGCACCGACTTCCTGATAGACTTCCCAGACCAGGTCAAACAGCCGCGGATCCATATTGGTGGGTTCGTTGCGGCGCCAGTCGCGCAGGAAATAGTTGAGTTCGTTCAGGCCCGATTGGACATATTGGCCGTTGCGCTTGAAGACGATCCGCGCGGTCTCTTTGGTGTGGGTGTAATAAAGATAGATGGCGCGCTCGGAGGCCGCTGCCGCGGGCACGACGGCCTGGGGCAGGACAAGAGCGATGCTGATCATGGTGGCGAGCAGAAATCGCCCGAAACGATGCAGTTGCAAGTAGGAAATCCCCGTCACGCCAAACTCTGTCCGGTCATTGCCAATCTATCGTCGGACATTAGCGCAAAACTTGATCGAATTTATTAACGCTAACCAGCTGCCCGGGGGCCCTGGAGCCCCTTCACGCAGACGTTATTACGATCAAAAACGGGCACAACCAAGGCCAAATTGTAAACGGGGCGTTAAGCCCCGCTCAGGGGGAGATGGTGCCGTCGTCGGCTTCGGCGACGATTTCGGGCAGCGGGGCAGGGCTGGCAAGGCCCATCGCCGCGATCAGTTTGGCGTTGTGTCCATAGATGTCAGCATAGGATTGCAGCGAGCCATCGGGCGCGACGCGGACGGTGAAATAGGCGATGTGGACGGGGATCTGCCGCTCTGGATTGACCCAGCGCTCGGCGCTGCCAAACATGCTCTCGAGCGAGGCGCGGCTGATCCTGCTTTCATTGATCATCAGGGCGTCCGCGAATTCGAGCGGGTTCTGCACGCGCACGCAGCCATGGCTATAGGCGCGGAAATCGCGGGAAAACAGCGATTTTGACGGGGTGTCGTGCAGATAGACGTCGTGCTTGTTGGGGAACAGGAACTTGATCTGGCCCAGCGCATTGCTGGTGCCGGGGCGCTGGCGCACCCGGAAAGGAAAATTGCTGGCGCTGACCTGGTTCCAATCGACCGACCAGGGGCTGACCGGCGTGCCATTGTAGAGCAGATCGTAGTTGTGGCTGTCGATATAGCCCGGATTGCGCAGCACGGCGGGGGCAATCTCGGCCTTGACGATCGAGCTGGGCACATTCCAGTAGGGATTGACCACGACGTGGCGAATATTGTCCGAGAATACCGGGGTCTGGTGCGCCGTGGTGCCGACCACGACGCGGGTGGTGTATTCTTCCTTGTCGTTGCGATTGATGGACAGGCGGAATTCGGGAATGTTGACCAGCACGTTGAACGCGCCCATGTCACGCGGCATCCAGCGCCAGCGCTCCATATTGGCGATGATGTCGGCCTTGGTCAGCGGGACGCCGCCATTGAGCGCTGCCAGGGTGGCCGGCCCGACGACGCCATCCACCGTCAGATTACGCGTCTGCTGGAACCCCTTGACGGCCGCCACAAGGCTGTCGTCGTAAAGCGTGCCAGATGTATCGGCGAGTTCGAAACGCTGGCGCAGCACGGGGACACGCGCATCGTCCATGCCCGGTCGCAGTACGGCGCCGGCTGCGATGGGGGCTGGGCTGTCGGCCTGGTTGTGATCAAAATCGGCCAGGGCAGCCTTGAGCGCCAGGAATTCGGGATGGGTCGGCTCGAGCGCGGCCAATACCTTGACCGGATCGGGGCTTGAAGCCAGTTGCACCAGCAGGCTGGCTTCGTCGAGACGCTTTGGGGTGATATCGAGGTTTTCGCTGACCGAGCCGGGGTCGATGCGGCCGGTATAGATGTGGGTGGCGTAGCGCATCGTGGCGCGCGAGAAGGCAGTTTCAAGCGCTGCCATCTTGATCGGGTCATTGCCTACTGCGGTCACGTCGAGCGCGGGCACCAGATAGTCACTGGGGCGCAGGCCCTCGCTGGCCGCATCAGCGAACAGCTTGAGAATTTTCTGGGCCGGGGCGGAGAAGGCGACCTGCCCATTGGCGGTCTGGTCGAGCCAGATCGGCTCGAAATGCCGCGCACCATAGAAGAAATAGAGCTTTTGGGCCTCCGCATAGGCCCGCGTGTCCTTGGCTGCGCCATAATAGGTCGCGGCCAGGCCGGCCTTGATGGTTTGGGCCAATGGGGTCTGCGCGGGCGCAATGACCACCGTGCCCTCGGCCAGACCGGCAACATCCTGGGCAGTGGACGGAGAGACACTTCCCACACCGGCAAGTGCGGCGACGAGGCAGACCAGTATCTTATTCATTAGTGCTCCAGCACAGGCAATTTGTTTGGGCAACACCCGCATCCCGCACCGGATTGGGCGGGCCGCACCGCGCCTTTCACCAATACTCTGCAATTCTTAACGGGAGCAATCACTCGCAAAGTTGTGAGGCCCCTGTGTGGTCGGTTTGCAACGCCGTGCGCTACCAGCACCGGACGCGCCGTCCGACCCGTCGCTGCAGGGCAATGCCGGCCTTTGATCGTCTGGCCGGCCGAGGATACAGGCGGGGCCGTCACCCCGCAGTTCAACACCTTTCGCAGCGACCGCTTGACAATAGCGGGGTTGGCAAGCAATCTGCTAAAGAAATTTAGCATCGTTGGCGGGAGGACGCCAGCGCCAAGCAAATCAGTGGCACCGAGTCATGACCGCGCGCGGCAGGCGTCGCGCGGGACTGAAGGCCTGTGCCCGCAAGGAGGAGTCCTGACAATGAGTACCGGTGCCCCGCGTCAACGCGAGCTTTATCCCAATCCGCAGTTTGCGCGCGCCAACTGGCATGACCTGTGCGGTCAGTGGGGGTTCGCCCATGACGACGCCGATGCCGGCCGGGATGCCGGCTGGTTCCGTGACGGCCCGTTCGATCGGCAGATCATCGTGCCGTTTCCGCCGGAATCGGAGGCCTCGGGCATTCATGCCCAGGGCTTTCATCCGGTGGTCTGGTATCGACGCGATTTCGCCACACCGGCTGTCGGCGCCGGCGAGCGGCTGATGCTGCATTTCGGCGCGGTGGATTATCTGGCCGAGGTCTGGGTCAATGGCCAGCTGGTCGCCCGGCATGAGGGCGGTCATACGCCATTTTCCGCCGACATAACTGCGGCGCTCAATGCCAAGGGTGAGCAGACTATCGTCGTGCGCGCCGAGGACCAGCCGCGTGACGTGCGCTTTCCGCGCGGCAAGCAGGACTGGCTCGAGGCACCGCACAATATCTGGTACCATCGCACCACCGGCATCTGGCAACCGGTGTGGCTCGAAGTGGTTGCGAGGCTGCACATCACCGACCTGCACTGGACGCCGGATCTGGCCAATGCCCGGGTGCGCTGCGAGGTGCGGCTGAGCGGCATGCCGGCCGAACCGGTGCAGCTTCGCGTGCGCCTGATGGCCAAGGGGGCGCTGCTCGCCGACACCAGCGTCAGTGTCGCCGATGGCGAGGCGGTCGCCTACATCACCATTCCCGACCTCGAGCATTTCACCTATCGCGAGCATCTGCTGTGGACGCCTGAAAAGCCGAACCTGATCGATGCTACCGTCACGCTGGGCGACGATGTGGTCGAGAGCTATCTCGGCCTGCGCAGCGCCGAGGTGGGCGAGGGTTTCTTCCTGCTCAACGGGCTGCCCTATTACCTGCGGCTGGTGCTGGGCCAGAATTACTGGCCGCAATCGCACCTGGCGGCCCCTGATCCCGATGCCCTGCGGCACGAAGCCCAGCTGATCAAGGACATGGGCTTCAACGGCGTGCGCATCCACCAGAAGATCGAGGACCCACGCTTCCTCTACTGGTGCGACAGCATCGGTCTGGTGGTCTGGGAAGAAATGCCCAGCGCCTACGCCTTTTCGGCGTCGGCGGTCGAGCGGTTGTCGCGGGAGTGGATGGAAGCCATCCGGCGGGACAAGAGCCACCCCTGCATCATCGCCTGGGTGCCGCTCAACGAAAGCTGGGGCGTGTCGCAAATCGCGGTGCGGGCGGATCAGGCCCATTACGCGTCGGGACTCTATCACCTGACAAAGGCGCTCGATCCATCGCGCCCGGTCATTTCGAACGATGGCTGGGAGCTTGTCGAAAGCGATATCTGGTCGGTGCACGATTATGCGCCGGACGGGGAGGGGCTGTCCCGGCGCTTCCAGACGGCCGAGGACATCGATGCGATGCTGGCCGGCATGGGGCCGGCGCGGCGGCGCGTCATTCTGGGCGGTCGCGAACGCGGCGACAAGCCGGTGATGCTGACCGAGTTCGGCGGGCTGAGCTTCACGCCCAAGCAGGGCGAAGCCTGGCATGGCTATTCGACGGTCAAGGATGCCGGCGCGTTCGAGGCACGGCTGGACAGCCTGTTCTCGGCCATTGCCGCCAGCCCCCATGTGGCCGGCTATTGCTACACGCAGCTGACGGACACCGAGCAGGAAACCAATGGCCTGCTGACTGCCGCGCGGAAGCCCAAGCTGCCGGTCGAGACCTTGCATCGGATCATGACGCAACCCGCCGCCTCGGTGCCCTACGAGCTTATCGACAAGGACCGGCGCGTGGCGCGCAAGGCCTCCGGTAGCGAAACCTAGGCGCGGCAAAGGAGCAGATCATGGCTTTCAGCAGATTGCGCCGGGCCTTTGCTGTGCCTGGCAAGCCGCCGGCGCGCCCGGCAGGCAGCGCCGGCGACTGGACGGCCGCCCTGGTGTTCCTGACGCCGTGGCTGCTCGGCATGGTGCTGCTGACGGCGCTGCCGATGATCGGCTCGGCCATTCTCTCGTTCACCAGCTATGACCTGCTGTCGCCGCCGCGCTGGGTGGGAACCGCCAATTATCAGCGCCTGCTGACCCGCGATCCACGTTACCTGCAGTCGCTGGAGGTCACGACCGTCTATGTGCTGGTCTCGGTGCCGCTGTCGGTTGCCGTGGCGCTCATCATCGCGGTCAGCCTCTCGGCGACGACGCGCACGGCAAACTTCTTCCGCGGCGTGTTCTACCTGCCATCGCTGCTGGGCGGCAGCGTTGCCATTGGTGTGCTGTGGCGGCAATTGTTCGGCAGTACCGGCCTGGTCAATTCGGTGCTGGCGGCGTTTGGAGTGCAGGGCACGAGCTGGATCGGCGATCCCAATTATGCGCTGGGCACGCTGATCCTGCTGCATGTGTGGCAGTTCGGGGCGCCGATGGTGATCTTTCTGGCCGGTGTTCGCCAGATCCCCAAGGAGGTGGTGGAAGCCACCATCATGGACGGCGCCAACCCCGTGCAGCGTTTCTTCCGCATCACCCTGCCGCTGCTTAGCCCGCTCATCCTGTTCAACCTGGTGATGCAGACCATCACGGCCTTCCAGGCGTTCGTTCCGGCCTATGTGGTGAGCGACGGCTCGGGCGGTCCGGTGGATTCGACCCTGTTCTACACGCTCTATCTCTATCTCGAGGGCTTCCGGAATTTCCGCATGGGCTACGCCATGGCGATGGCCTGGATCCTGCTGTTCATCATCGGCGCATTCACGGCCCTGGCCTTCTGGGCCTCGCGCTTCTGGGTCCATTACGAAAGCTAGGGAGCCTGTCATGACGGCTATTACCAAGTCATCGCCGCCCGGGCGGACCATGCGCACGATCGCACTCATCGCCGTGGCGCTGTTGATGAGCTATCCGCTGCTGTGGCTGGTTTCGAGCTCGTTCAAGCCCGAGCAACTGATCTTCAGCGAGGCAGGGCTGATCCCGTCGGCCTTCACCTGGAGCAATTATGCCGATGGCTGGACGCGGCTGGGCGTGCCGTTCGGCGCCTTCATGCTCAATTCGGCGGTGAT
>CAXBKI010000099.1:0-8141 GCA_963975955.1 uncultured Devosia sp. | reverse complement strand
CGAACTCTTCCAGGCCCAGGAGCCGGCGTCCCAGTGGTCGGCGCGCTGCGTGCCCGTCGTATAGATCACCGGAATGCCCTTGCCGTGGCAGGTGTCGATAAGCTTTTCCAGCACCGGCATCGCCTCCCAGGCATATTCGCCGCAGGAAGTGCGCCACTTCTTGATGCTCTCCAGGATCGGGGTCGGCTTCTCGTCGCAGAAGGCGTAGTTGACGTCGATGACCAGCAAGGCCGGTCGCTTGCCCCAATCGGCCATCGAGCCGAAGCCGGATGCCGCAAACACGGCCTTGTCTTCCTCGTTCAGATATTTGTCCCAGATGCGTTCAGACATGGTTTCAGCTCTCCTAGGTTCGAGGGGGTGGGGATGCTCGGTGGGTCGGGTGAACAGCAGGCGCCGGCCGCCGAGCACGAAGACGGCGCCGAAGGCAACAAGAAGCATGGCGTTCAGGAACAGCCCGCCGTCGTACCCGATGTGGCTGACATCGACGATGGCGCCGATGGCCAGCGGGCCCACCAGATAGCCGAAGTCGCCGGCAAAGCGCAGCAGGCCCATGGCTGAGCCCTGTTGCCGGGCCGGAACCACATCGACCGCATAGGCGCCGATGGCCGGTCCGCCGATGCCGGTCGCCAGGCCAATCGCGATCATGCCGGCAAACAGCATTGCGGGGCTGTCGGCCAAGGCGATGCCGGCCAGCGCGGCTGCGGTGGCGAAAAGCGAAAAGGTGATGATGGCGGCCCGCGGGAAGCGGTCGACGACGTATGCCGCGATCGGCAGGGAGACCAGGTTGGCGACCGCCGAAAGCGACATGGCCAGCCCCAGCTGCTCAGGCCCGATGGCGTAGCGCTGGTCGGCCAATAGCGGTATCATCTGCCACTGACCGGCCGTCCGGGTGAGGAAGAAGCCGAAATTGGCCAGCAGCACGCAAAGAAACGGCAGGATCAGCAGGAGGCCCGCCAGCTGGCGCGCCCCCAGGTGCACTTCCTCAGGCGGCGACCGGGTGTCCCTGAACAGGACAAGCGGCAGCAGGCCGGTCACGAGGCCAATGGCCGCAGCGACATAGAATGGCCCCGAGAGCCCGAACAGATTGGCGGCCATGCCCCCGACGCTGGGGCCAAAGGCGCCACCGACCAGGGTTGCCCCCTGGAACATCGACATGACCTTGCCCCGGGTTCGGCGGTCGCTCTTCTGGGCCAGGTAGATCATGGCGGCCGTCATGAACAGGCCAGATCCGATGCCCTGCATCACCCGTCCGCCCAGCAGCGTTGCGTAGTCTGGCGCGACGGCGCCCAGAACCGCGCCCAGGGAGCACAGCATCAGGCCGATCCCCAGCAGCGGGCGGGTGCCGATGCGCGTGGCGAAGTGTCCCGCAGGCAGGTCTGCGGCCAGCCGCCCGGCGGCAAAGACGGTGATCATCAGCCCGATCTGCCAGTCAGGCACGGCGAAACTCTGCGCGTAGATGGCCATGACCGGGGTCAGCATGCCAAACAGCATCATGTGACCGGCAACCGCCACCAGCGTCATCGGCAAATAGGGCATGGCCCTGAGGGTTTCACGCCAAGTTGCGGGGGTTACGGGCAGATCGCCAAAGAGCGCGTTCATGCCCCTACTCCGCCGGCTCGCGGGATTCGTCGGGAACTTTGAGCGGGCCACGCCGCATGGTGAAGGCGGAAAAGCCCAGCACCGTGGCGACGAGCACGGCGCCGCCGCTGTAGAAGGCAGCGGTCAGACCAAAGATCTGACCCAGAATGCCGAACATGGCCGGGCTGAGGACCTGCGAGAAGCGGTTGGCCAGCAGGCGCAGGCCCATGAGCTTGCCGCGTTCCGTCTCGCCTACGGCGTCGACCATGATCATGATGCTGACCGGCAGGTTGACGCCGACGGCACCGCCAATGACCGACACGAGCAGCAGCATGGCCACCGGATGGACCACGGCCAGCGGTGTTAGCACCACGCCAGTTGCCGCAATGGTTCCCGCCGAGAGCAGGATGAGTTCAAGCGAGTGACGCTTCATCAGTCCGTTGAGGGCGAAGCGGGCCAGCATGCCAGCCAGGCTGTTGACCGAGATGGTCAGCGAGATGAGGAAGGTGGCAAAGCCGTTCTGCGCCAGGTAGAGCGGCAGAAAGCTCATATAGAGCGACTGGATATACATGACGATGAAGGTGGCGGTCAGCCCGAATTGCACCGGCCGCGACCCGGCCAGGCCGATGCCTCTTTTGTAGCTGGAGAGGATACCGGCGGGGCTGAAGGCGTCGCGGACGCGGACATGGCTGGCGTCCGGATGTGGATAGTGCGTGCTGAGCCAGAACAGCACCAGCATGAACAGGATGCAGGCGACGAGCGCGGCCACGAAGGCGGCGCGATAGCCATCGTGCGGCACGGCAAAAGCCGAGGCAATGAGGCCGCCGATGACCGGTCCGAGCATGCCGCCGCCCGACATCCACATCGAGTACTGCTTGATCGCGTCGTTGCGGCGTTCCCGGTTGCCCTGGGCGACAAGGACCTGGAAGGACGAAGCCATGATGATGACTGAGGCGCCAATCAGCACCTGCGATAGCGCCAGCAGCGCAATGCCGTTGGCAAAGACCGTGCAGACAAGCGAGGCCAGCAGGAACCAGGATCCATATTTCAGCATCTTCATCGGCCCGATCGAGTCGATGAGTTGCCCGCAGGGCATGGCGATGACGATCGGCAACAGGGCCTTGAGCGTCACCATCAGCCCCACCGCGAAGGTGGATGCGCCGAATTCTGTCGCGTAGAGGGCAAAGAACGGGTTGGCCAGGCCCTGGATGGTGAAGAACACACCGCCGCCAACAACGCCGAACCGGGCAAACCGCCGGGTCGCGTCATCGGACGCAATTTCAGTGGGCATAATGGCAGGCCACCTGTCTAGAAATGTCGTGGTTGGGCAGCGTCGGTTTTTCCGCGCGGCAGCGATCGGTTGCCATGGGGCAGCGCGACGCGAACGCGCAGCCCTTGGGCAGGTTGAGCGGACTGGGCAGTTCGCCCTGGAGCGGCGTGCTGATACGGCGGCTTTCAATGGCCGGATCGGGTACCGGCACGGCCTCGATCAGCGCCCTGGTATAGGGATGGCGCGGGTCGGCGAAGACTTCCTCGGCCGCGCCATATTCCACCACCTCGCCCAAATACATGACCGCGATGCGGTCCGAGATGTAGCGGACCGTCAGCAGGTCATGGGAGATGAAGACGAAGCTGATCCCCAGCTCCTGCTTGAGATCGACCAGAAGGTTGATGATCTGGGCGCGTACCGACACATCGAGAGCCGAGGTCGGCTCGTCCGCCACCACCACCGAGGGGTTGAGTGCCAGCGCCCTGGCTACCGCCACGCGCTGTCGCTGTCCGCCACTGAGCTGATGTGGATAGCGTTGGGCATAGGCAGGGTCGAGGCCCACCTGGCTGATCAGCCGCGTGACGGCATCAAGCCGCTCGGCCTTGTTGCCGCGCCGCTTGACCACCAGCGGCTCGGCGACAATGTCGCCGATCGTCATCTTGGGGTTGAACGAGGACGCGGGGTCCTGGAACACCATCTGCGCCAGGCCGGAAATGAAGATATCGCCCGAAGTCGGTTTTTCCAGCCCCAGCAGCAGCCGGGCGACCGTGCTCTTGCCGCAGCCGCTTTCGCCGACGATACCCAGCGTCTCACCCTGGTGAACACGCAGGTTGACGCCGTTCACGGCGCGGACGACCATCTTGCGCGATGTTTCGAACTGCTTCCAGAGCGCGTTGAGTTCCACCACCACGCTACCATCGGGCTCGAAAGGCTTGTTGGTCCGCGCCGGTCTTTCGGCCTTGAGCGTGGCGCCATTCTCCAGCCCATGCTGCGTCCAGCAGGCCGCACGATGGTCCGGCCCGCGCTCCGTCAGGCGGGGTGCCTCAAGCCGGCAGCGATCATGGGCCGCAGCACATCGTTCCTTGAAGGCGCATCCGATGATCGGGTATCGCATGTCCGGCGGCAGACCGGGGATCTGCGGCAGCCGGTCGCTCTTGAGCATGGATGTGTTCGGAATCGTTCCCAGCAGGCTCTGCGTATAAGGATGGACCGGGTTGGCAAAAATGTCCTCGACCCGGCCGAACTCGACAATGCGGCCGGCATACATCACGGCTACCTTGTGGGCGAAACGCGCCACCAGGCCCAGGTCATGGGTGATGAACATCATGGCCGCGCCGGCTTCGGCGGTCAGGTCCTTCAGCACCTCCACGATCTGGGCCTGGATGGTCACGTCGAGTGCTGTGGTTGGTTCGTCGGCAATCACCAGTTGCGGGCTGCACGACAGGGCCATGGCGATCATCACGCGCTGACGCATGCCGCCGCTCATTTCAAACGGATAGGCCTCGATGCGGCGTTCCGGTTCTGGAATCCCCACCTTGCCGAGCCACTTGATCGCTTCGACCCGGGCCTGATCGCGATTGAGGCGCAGATTGCGCATGATCGGCTCGATCATCTGCTTGGAAATGCGCATGACCGGGTCGAGCGAGGACATCGGGTCCTGGAACACGGTTCCCACCAGGCGGCCACGAATGGCATTGAGCTGGCTTTCACTCAATCTGGTGATGTCGCGACCGTCGATCAGGACTTCGCCGCCCGCCACCTTGCCGGGATGGGCCAGCAGCCGCAGGATCGACATGGCCATGGCGCTTTTGCCCGAGCCACTTTCCCCCACCACCGCCACGCGTTCGCCGCGCTCGATGGTAAAGGAGACGCCATCGACGGCGGTCACCGTTCCCGATGCCGTATGAAACTCGGTGCGCAGGCCGCGCACTTCGAGCAGCGTTGTCTTGACCGGAGCCTGGTAGTTCATGGCGATATCTCTCCAGTTAGCGCGAACGCGGATCGAGCAGCTCGCGGACACCGTCCGAGAGGAAGTGAAGGCCCACCGCGATCAGCAGGATCACCACGCCGGGCAGCGTCGAGATCCACCACGCCTGTTCGAGGTAGGTCTGGCCGTCGCGCACGATATTGCCCAGGGAGGGCTGCGGCGGCATGATGCCCAGGCCCAGGAAGCTGAGGCTGGCCTCGACCAGGATGGCATTGGCCGCCGCTATGCTGGCGGCCACCAGCATGGCCGCGATGGTGTTTGGCACTATGTGGCGGGTCATCAGCCAGTATTGGGAGGCATCCACGGTGCGGGCCGCGTCGATGAAGGCGCGCGACCGCAGGGCGAGCACCTGCGAACGCTGCAGTCGGATAAAGCGGGGCACGTCAGCCAGCGAGATGGCGAGGATGACCGGCACCAGGCCGGTTCCCATCACCGAGACAAGGCCAATGGCCAGCAGCAGCGAGGGGAAGGCCAGGAAGATGTCGACGGCAGTCATGATGATCCGGTCGATGACACCGCCATAAAAGCCCGCCAGGGTTCCAAGCACCATGCCGAACGCCAGGGCAATGGCCGCGACGCTGAAGCCGACCATCAGCGATACCTGCACGCCCGCCAGCGTGCGACTGAAGATGTCCCGGCCCATCTTGTCGGTGCCGAACAGGTGTTCGAGCGACGGAAACTGCATCATCGCGCGCAGATTGGTTTCGAGGGGCTTCTGGATGGGCAGCACCGGGGCCAGGATGGTCAGCGCCAGTATCGGGATCAGAATGAGCAGCGCCAGCCGCACCTTGCCATGCGAGAGCAGCCGTTGGTGCAGTATCGCTGAAACCGCGGCAGGAAAGCCGGCAGTCCGCGCAGATGCAGTGGGGAGCACGATGTCAGCCATGGGAGGGTCCTTGCCTAGAACTGCACGCGAGGATCGAGCGTCTTGTAGATGAGGTCCGTCGCGAAATTGATCACGACGAAGAGTAGCGCGTAGAGCACGATCAGTGTCTGCACGAGCTGGTAGTCGCGGCTGTTGATGCCGGCGATGAGCAGGTTGCCGACGCCCGGGATGGTGAAGATGAATTCGACGATGACGGTGCCACCAAGCAGGTTACCGAAGCTGAGCCCGACCACTGTGGCGATGGGCAGGGCGGCATTCTTGAGAGCGTGGCGGAACAGCACGCGCAGTTCCGACCAGCCCAGCGAGCGGGCGGTGCGCACATAGTCCTCGTTGAGCACTTCGAGCACGGCCGTGCGGGTGATGCGCGCCAGGGTCGCGACCTGCGAGAGCGAGAGGACGATGACCGGCAGAGCCAGCCTGAGCACGAGCGCCCAGGGATCGCTCCAGTTGAGCTGTCCGGATGCCGGGAACCAGCCCAGACCGAGCGAAAACACCAGCAGCAATACGAGCGCGGTCCAGAACGAGGGCATGAGGTCGATGATCATGGCCGCGCCTGTCAGCCCATTGTCGAGCCAGTTGCGCCCCTTGTGCGCCATATAGGCGGCCAGCGTCCCCAACGGGATGGACAGCACGACCGACACCACGATGGTTGCCAGTGCAATGCTCAAGGTAATCGGCAAGGCACGCAGCAGCAGTTCGGCAATGGGGATGCGGGTTGTGATGGTCTCGCCCAGATCCACCATCGCCAGGTTGCGCAGGAAGCCCAGATATTGCTGCACTAGGGGTTCGTCGAGGCCCATCTGCTGGCGCAGCGCCTGCAGGGCCTCGCCTGACAGCGTGTCGCCCGCCATGGCCGAGGCCGCGTCCCCGGGAATAAGTCGGAGAGTGAAGAAGACCAGGGTGACGACGCCGAGTACGGTAACGAGCATCTGAGCCAGCTTCTTTGCAGCATATTCGGCCATGACGGGGCGCTCCTATTGGGTGATGTCGACGTCGTAGAAGTTGACCTGGGCGAGGTAGTTGATGTGAACCCCGGTCACCTCCGGCTTGCCCGGCCAGTAGACATTGTTCGAATAGGCGGGCAGATAGACGGCATCTTCGGCCACGATCTGCTGGACCTTCTTGTACATGTCGAAGGCCTTGTCCTTGTCCGGCTCGGCGCGGGCGCTTTCCAGGAGGGCAGTGACTTCGGGATTGTCGTAGCGGGCGCCGTTCAGACCGTTGGGCACCATATTGGCCGGGTGCAGGAAGCTGAACAGGATCATGTCGGGGTTGACGGCTGGCAGAAGGCGCGAAGCCATGTCGAACTCGCCGGCATTGCGGCGCTGGTTGAAGGTGGGCGTGTCGACCAGCTCCATTTCCATGTTGATGCCGACCTGGCTCAGGTAGTCGATCTGGAACTGCTGCAGTTCGGTGACACCTTGGGCCGAGGTGCCCAGGTTCTTGAAGGTGAAGCCGTCGGGATAGCCGGCCTCGACCAGCAAGGCCTTGGCCTTCTCCGGGTCATATTCATACTTGGGGATGTCATCGGTATAGACCGACATCCAGGGCATCAGCATGGAGTAGTATGGCTGGGTCAGGCTGGGCGAAATGGCCTGGGTGATGGACGCATAGTCGACCGCATACGCCATCGCCTTTCGCACCAGCGGATTGGCGAAGGGCTCGAATTCCGGATTGAGGACCCCGATCACCACGGCGTAGTCCTTCACCGCATTCATGGTGAAGCCCTCGGCCTCCAGTGTTGTCAGGTTCTCTTCCTGATTGGCCCGCATCAGCAGGTCGACTTCGCCATTGCGCAGGGCGATGGTGGCAGTCGCCTCGTCCTTGATGATGTTGAAGACAATGGTCTCGATCGGCGCCGGCCCCTTGTAGTAGCCCTCGTGACGCTTGAGCACGATCTGCGAGCTCACATCGATAGAGTCGAGATAGTATGGACCGGTGCCGATCGGCTGCCAGCGCACCTGGTCGCCCGCCTCCTCGATGGCCTTCTGACTGACGATCTGGCCCTGATGGTAATTGGCCACCGTGTGCAGGAAATTGCCATTGGGAGCATCCAGTTCGATGATCACCGTATAAGGGTCTGGCGCCTCCATGCTGACGATGCCGGCCAGTTCGGCGGCATAAGGCGAGGCCGTCGCCGGGTCCTTTATACGGTTGAAGCTGTAGATGACGTCGGCGGCGGTGAAGTCACCGTAATCCTTCTGGAACTTGACACCCTCGCGCAGCTTGAACGTCCAGGTCTTGTTGTCAGGGGTTTCCCAGGATGTCGCCAGGTCAGGCACGATCTCGCCCGTCACCCCGTCATAACTGGTCAGGCCACTGAATATGTTGAACGCGATGTTCTCGTTCTCGATGCGAAAGATGTTTGCCGGATCAAAACCCGCCGGATCGTCATAAAAGCGGACGGTCAGTGTCTTGCC
>CAXBKI010000098.1:0-8148 GCA_963975955.1 uncultured Devosia sp. | reverse complement strand
GGGCTGGGCCGGGATGGCGATCATGGCGACGCGCTGGCGCGCGATAAGGCCGGCGTTGTCGGCTGCGATGGCGCCCCATTGCACGCCCGCCGCGATCTCGGCTGTTCCCAGCGATTGCGGCGCTTCGGCGAGGGGGGCCTCGTGCACCTTGCCGGACCAGGGCAACCAGGCGGGCCGGCGGGCCGCCGTCGCGCCGGGGCGCGTTACCAGCCGTCGGCCGGCATCAAGATAGGCAGGCGCACGAGCTGCCGCGCCGGGCGGGGTGATCGGGCAGGGCGCATCCGGCGTTTCGTAGATCGGATCAACCGCCAGTTCGGCAATCGCCGCCGGTGGGCGGTTCAGGAGCTTGTCGATGGCGGCCTGACCGCTTGCCAGACACGCCGTGTGGCCCAGATAGCCCGCCGCATTGCCGGCCAGAACAATGCCCTGTGGCCCGGCGTCCGCTTCGAGCCGCTGCATCTCCGCGTTCCAGCGGCTGTGTCCGCCGGCCATGTGCCAGAGTTCCAGAGCAGGTTGCCAGCCGCCGCAGACCACCAGCCGGTCCGATGTCAAAATCGGCTCGGCACGTGAAAACCCTTCCATCGCCACTTGCGGCGAAACCGCGAGGCCGCGCCCCTGTTGCGCAGGGCGGGCGTCCGCGATGACGGTGCCAGCTGCCAGCGTGATGCCATAGGCCTTGGAATATTCGACGAAGCGCGATTGCGGCTGCGGCCGGGCATCGATGATGCGTTGTACGGCGATGCCGGAATCAACGGCCAGCATCGCCAGGCGATAGCCCGCGCTGCTGGTCGTGGCCACAAGGGCATTGTGCCCGCACCACACCCCATAATTCTGCGCCAGATCATAGGCCTCCGCCACACCAACCGTGCCGGGCAGGCGATTGCCCGCAAACACCGGCAGGCGTTCGAGCGAACCAGTGGCCAGGACAATGCGGGGCGCATGCAGATCCACGACCCGGGCCGAGGGCATGGTGTCGGCCCTGTCGGTGATGTGGACCCGCACCACGCCAGGGCGCAGGGCGAAGGCCGAGGCGTGGGTCAGCACGGTGATGGCCTCGGTTCCGGCGATTGCCGCGCCCAGACGGCCAAGGCTGATATCGGCGGGTTCCTCGCCATCGAGCATGCCAAACAGGCTCGCGCGGCCACCCAGGCGGGGCGACGCCTCAAGCAGCAGGACACTGAGACCTGCCTGCGCGGCCGCCACCGCGGTCGCCATGCCGGCTACGCCGCCGCCCACCACGATAAGGTCTGCCGGTGTTTCCGGCGCGCCTGCACATTCCGTCCAGGCCAGATGCAGGGGCGCGTGGGCCGGCAGGTCCAGATCCAAGGACTGGTTCGGCGTCAGCAGCCCGCGTAGCGCGGGGCCAAGGGGCTGCCGCCGGCTCGACGCCAGCGTTACATATTCGGCCCCGTCCGTGGCTAGGGTGCGCTCCATCGCCAGGGCGCGCTGCCGGTCCTTGACCTGGGCGGCTGCAATGATCGCGGGCGCACAGCGCATCGAGAGCGCCACGGCGTTGTGGCCTCGGCCGCCGAGCGTATCGATGCCCGAAGCCAGCACCGCGCTGAGCACGCTGTCGCCGGCAAAGCCATTGATCGTGCGCCCATCGAGCCGGAACTGCAGGGGCCGGCTGCGATCGATGGCGCTGCCGGAGAAGGGGCCGGCGGTTTCCGCTGGCAGGCGGTTGGGCTGCCCGCTCATCGTGGATCTCCAATATCGCTGACCCGACCGTCATCGCCATTGCGGTTCACCAGCCGGGCAGCGAACCAGTCATTCTCGGGGCCGCTGGCCTGTCCGCATAGCCAGCGGGCAATGGCGGGAGCGAGGAAGGCGCCGATGGTGCCAAAGCCGGCCAGCACATCCGGCCCGGTGCCGGCGACCCGGCCCAGCGCCGGCGCACCGTCACTGGTCACCAGCCGCACGAAGTGTGACTGGCCGGCCTGCTCGAACCCGTCTTGCTTGCCCAGGAAACCGCCCAGCGACCGGGCCAGATCGGCAATATCGCCCGGGCCGTAAGCGGCAAGCCCCCCTTCGGCGTGCTGACGCAGCATAAGCCCGCTGTCGAGCTGGTACATTACCGGGGCCGCAAGCGGGTCGCTGGGTGGGGTGAGAATGGCGCTCGCTGGTTGCCGTTGCAGCAGCGCCGGCCACAGATCGTCCGCCAGATGCGCAAGGATCGCGTCGTCATCGGCCAGAATGGTCTGGCCGATCTCAAGCGTCTCGCCACCGAGCTCACAGCGGGCGCGGCCATCGGCCAGGATGTCCACAGCCGCGGCGGCGGGCAATTGCCGCACGCCGGTCTCGGTCAGCCAGAGCGCGAGTGCCGGGTCCAGCACGGGGCGCAGCAGCATCACCGCATCGCGCAATACGACGCCATCGCGGCCGGGTTCCAGCGCCGCGCGCTCGGCCGCCAGGCCATGGGCTGCAGCCATATGGCGCATATGGCCCAGCGCCTGTTTCCCCGCAGGCTGATCGGCGAACATGATCGGGTCCACCCGGGCAAAGGCGGCCCGCTTGCCGATCCGGGTAATCAGCCGGGTTGCCTGGGGGACACAGCTGCCCAGCAAGGCCCAGGTTTCCGGCCGGGTTATTGCCGCCACGGACAGATCCAGTCGGCGCGCCAGCCGCAGCACGCCCTGGCTTTGTCCCTGCAGCAGCACCGTCTTGCCGTGCACGGACGACAGCAGTCCCGCCAGCAGGCGCGCCAGGGGCGAGGCGCCGAAAATGGCGAAGTCAAAGCGGCTTTGTTTCATGCGTTCGGGCCTGCCTGTGGCAATGCGTCCGCGGTTGCAGCCCGTGTTGCGGTGGTTTTTCGCCACTTTCTGGTTATAGATGGGCCGGAATTGCCGAGTGTCGGCACCAAGCATCCGTGGCCCATGATCTTCTGGTTTATCGCCATCGCCGTTACCACCATTGCGTGCGCTGCCCTTCTTTTCGCAGCGGGCCTGCGCACGGTCAACGCAACTGGCCCCCAATTGAGCGATAGCAACGACCATTTTGGCCTTGTGCTGGCAGGCATTGATGCCGACCGGGCCGCCGGCAAGCTGGACGAACCGGAGGCGCAGGCCGCCAAGGCCGAGCTGGCGCGCGAAATCCTGCGCTCCAGGGCCGAGTCGGCCGCCAATGCACCGGCGCAGGCTGAACTGGGTCGCGGCCCCCTGCTGACCGGTCTCTTTGGTGTCGCGGCACTGGCCCTGGTCACCTATGGACTGCTGGGCAGCCCCAGCCTGCCGTCCCAGCCTTTGGCCGCCCGCCCCCAAGCAGCCGTCCCGGCGCTCGACCTGGAGCAGGCGGTCGCACGCGTGGAAGCCGCGCTGATCGACAATCCCGATGATCTGCGCGGCTGGCGGGTCGTCGCTCCGGTCTACATGCAGGCCGGTCGGTTTGCCGATGCCGCCAACGCCTATCGTCGCATTATCGCCTTGTCCGGCCCCACGGCTGACCTGCAGACCAGCCTGGCCGAAGCGCTGATGTTCGAGGCCCCCGAGGCGGGAGCGCCCGAGGCCATGACACTGTTGCGCGCTGCCGCGGCCAGCGACCCCCGGCATGTCCTCTCGCGCCTCTACATTGCCGCCGAGCTGACCCGGCAGGGTGACTATCCCGCCGCCATTGCCGCCTGGAACGACGTGCTGGCGCTTTCGACCGGTACCGAACCTTGGCTGCCCACTGCCAGGCAGGGGCTGGCTGCCGCACAGAACAATGGCGTCGTGCCCGCTGACAGTCCGGATGCGCGGTTCGGCGATCAGGAAGCCGAGATGATTGACCAGATGGTATCGGGGCTTGCCACAAGGCTGGCCGATCAGGGCGGCACGATCGAGGAGTGGACCCAGTTGGTGCGGGCCTATCTGGTGCTCCACGACACCGACAACGCCCAGGCCGCTTTCGACCAGGCCGTCAAGGCCTACCCGCAGGCCTTCGACCGCGGCGATCTCGATACGCTGGCACTCGACGCCGGCCTCACCATCAATGGAGCCACGCCATGACCATGCCGATCGGGGTTCGCAAGGCGGGGTGGACCCGCAAGCAGAAGCGGCTGGCGGTGATTGCCGGCCTGGGCCTGGTGCTGGTGCTCGCCACCACGCTGGTCCTGACGGCACTGCGCGACCAGATCGTTTTCTTCTATTCGCCTTCTGACGTGATCGCCCGCAATGTTGCCGTCGGCCAGCCGATCCGTCTGGGTGGGCTGGTCAAGGACGCCAGCTGGGTGCGCGACGGACAGGACAATACCTTTGTCGTCACCGACGGGGCCACCGAGGTGACCGCCCGCTATACGGGGCTGTTGCCCGACCTGTTCCGTGAAGGGCAGGGTGTGGTTGCCGAGGGCAGCCTTGGCGCAGATGGTCGGTTCACGGCCACCAATGTACTGGCCAAGCACGATGAAAACTACATTCCCAAGGAAGTTGTCGAAGCGCTCAAGGCGAGCGGCGAGTGGCGGGAGCCAGCCAGCAAGTGAGCATTGAACTCGGTCATTTTTCCCTCATCCTGGCGTTCGCCATTGCCACCATGGCGTCCGTTGGCGGCTATCTGTTCTGGCGCTCAGGCACGCGCATCGCCATGGTGCTCGGCCAGGCTGCCGTGCTGCAGTTCGTGCTGGTCACCGTCGCCTTCCTGGCGCTGGTCCAGGCCTTTGTGACCTCGGACTTCTCGTTGCTGCTGGCGGTCAACAATTCCCATTCGCTCAAACCGCTGATCTTCAAGATATCCGGCGTGTGGGGCAATCACGAAGGCTCCCTGGTGCTGTGGATCTTTATCCTGACGGTGTTCGGGGCCATGGTCGCCGCCTTCGGCCGACGCCTGCCCAGCGATCTGCTGGCGCTGGTCCTGGCTACCCAGAGCCTGTTGACCGCGGCCTTTACCGGCTTCACCATTTTTACCTCCAACCCCTTCATCCGCGTTGTTCCCGCGCCAATGCAGGGCAATGACCTCAATCCGGTGCTCCAGGATGTCGGCCTGGCCATTCATCCGCCCTTGCTCTACGCCGGTTATGTCGGCTTCTCGATCTGCTTTTCCTTCGCCATCGCCGCGCTGATTTCCGGGCGCATCGACCAGGCATGGGCACGCTGGGTTCGCCCCTGGGCGATGCTGAGCTGGATCTTTCTCACCCTGGGCATCGCCATGGGTTCCTACTGGGCCTATTACGAGCTTGGCTGGGGCGGCTGGTGGTTCTGGGACCCGGTGGAAAACGCCAGTTTCATGCCATGGCTGGCCGGCACGGCGCTGCTGCATTCAGCGCTGGTGATGGAAAAGCGCAACGCGCTGAAAATCTGGACCATCTTTCTGTCCATCATCACCTTTTCGCTGTCGCTGCTGGGCACCTTCCTGGTGCGCTCGGGCATTCTGACCTCGGTTCACACCTTTGCCAGCGATCCGACGCGCGGGCTGGTCATCCTGACCTTGCTGGCGCTGGTGATCGGCGGCGCGTTCTTCCTGTTTGCGCTGCGCGCGGCATCGTTGCGGCAGGGCGGCCTGTTCGCCCCGGTCAGCCGCGAAGGCGCATTGATCCTGAACAATCTGTTCCTGGCCACGGCGGTGGGCGCCGTGCTGGTGGGCACGCTCTATCCGCTGCTGCTCGATGCACTGGCCGGCACCACCATTTCGGTGGGCGCTCCGTTCTTCAACCTGACTTTCGGCGCCCTGATGGCGCCACTCCTGCTGGTGCTGCCGTTCGGGCCGCTGCTGGCCTGGAAACGTGCCGATGTCGTTGCCGCGGCGCAGCGGCTGATCGGGGCGGCGGCGTTGGCGATCTTTTTCACCATCCTGATTTCCGCGCTCGGCGGCGTCTCGATATCGCTGGCCCCATTGGGGCTGCTGCTCGGCTTCTGGGTGGCATTCGGCGCTTTCGCCGAACTGGTCGAGCGCACCAAGCTGGGCCGCATCCCGCTGCAGGAAAGCTGGCGGCGTCTGGTCGGCTTGCCGCGGACCGCCTTTTCCACCGCCCTGGGGCATTTCGGCATCGGCGTGACGGTGCTGGGCATTGTCTCGACATCGGCCTGGCAGACCGAACTGGTCACTACGCTCAATCCCGGCGAGAGTGCCGAGCTTTCGGGCTATACAATCGCCTTCGACAGTTACCAGCAGCTGCCAGGCCCCAATTACGTGTCCGATGAGGGACGCTTTACCATCACCGCCCCCGATGGCAAGACGCGGGACACGCTGGCCGACCGCCGCACCTATGTGGCCAGCGGCATGCCCACGACCGAGGCCGCGATCGAGACCTACGGCTTCTCCCAGCTCTACCTGCAATTGGGCGAACCGCTGGAAAACACCCATGTCGTCCGCATCTGGCACAAGCCCTACATCACCCTGATCTGGATCGGCACGCTGCTGATGGCCCTGGCCGGCATCGTCTCGCTGACCGATCGCAAGGTGCGCGTGGGTGCGCCACGCCGCGCCGGCAAGCTGCGCCCGGAGCCGGCGGAATGAGCTGGCTGCGCGCCTTTGCCCTGACCATGCTGCTGCTGTGCAGCGGGGCGGCGCTGGCCGTCAGCCCCGAGGAAATCCTCGACAATCCCGTGCTGGAACAGCGCGCACGCGAGATTTCGGCCGGCCTGCGCTGCCTGGTGTGCCAGAATCAGTCGATTGACGACAGTGATGCCGATCTCGCCAAGGATCTGCGCCTGCTGGTACGCGAGCGCCTGGTGGCCGGCGACAGCGACGAAGCCGTGCGGCAATACCTGGTCGACCGCTACGGCGAATATGTGCTGCTCAATCCCCGCGTCAACAATCACACGCTGCTGCTCTGGATCGCCGCGCCCGCCCTGCTGCTTGTCGGCCTGGTGGTGTTGCTGGTGCTGGGACGCCGGAAGACGGCCGTTCAGCCTGACCTCACGTCGGAAGAGCAGTCCGCACTCGATTCACTGGGTCGCCACACGACCGACTAGATTGGCGCCGCATTCTTGTTGTCAACATTGCCAAACCTTAATGTTGGCGCAACCTCGTCGAAAGCTCAGGTGTTGCATACCTTGTTCGCGAGCTGTTGAGGGCTTGCCTGAAGGAGAAGAATTCGCAATGCGTCCATCCATCATGAAGCGTACCGGTCGCTGGCTTGGGGCGTCTGCCCTCGCGCTGATGATTGGTATTGGCGGTGTTTCGACCGCTTATGTCATCACCGGCCAGGCCGCCAATGCCCAGGTGCAGAATGCTGCCCAGATTGTCGTTCCCGAGTCGATCCAGCCGCATGCCGGCTTTGCCGATCTCGTTGATGCGGTCAAACCTGCTGTGGTCTCCATTCTTGTCGAGGCTCAGGAAAGCGCCGGCAAGGTGCAGCGCGGCGGGCGTCAGTTCGATTTCAATTTCCCCGACCTGCCCGAGGGCCATCCCTTCCGCGACTTCTTTGACCAGTTCGGTCAGCAGGGCGATGGCGGCACAGGGCCTGCGCCCAAGCCGCGCCAGTACATGGCAGCAGGCTCCGGCTTCGTGATCTCGGCTGACGGCTATATCGTCACGAACAATCACGTGGTTGAAGATGCCACCAAGGTAACGGTTGTGTTCGATGACGGCACCGAAGAGGTCGCCACCATTGTCGGCACCGACCAGCGCACCGATCTGGCCGTGCTCAAGATTGATGGCACCGAGCTGCCTTTCGTCAAGTTTGAAAACGAGTCCAGCCGCGTTGGCGACTGGGTGGTCGCCGTGGGCAATCCATTTGGCCTGGGCGGCACTGTCACGGTCGGCGTGATCTCGGGCGAGGGCCGCAATATCGGCGGCTCCAATTACGGCGATTTCCTGCAGATCGATGCTGCGGTCAATACCGGCAACTCCGGTGGCCCGGCCTTCAATACCAAGGGCGAAGTCGTTGGCGTGAACACGGCCATCTATTCCCCCAATGGCGGCAATGTGGGCATTGCTTTTGCGATCCCGGCGGCCACCGTCAAGGGGATCGTGCAGCAGCTGATCGATAACGGCTCGGTTACACGCGGCTATCTCGGGGTCTCCATCCAGGATGTCACGCGTGACATCGCTGATGGCGTTGGACTTGATGAGGCCAAGGGCGCCATCGTGCGTGAACCCGCCGCAGACGGCCCGGCCGGCGCCGCCGGCGTCAAGTCGGGCGACATCATCACTGCCGTTGATGGCGATCCGATCGATGACGCGCTCGACCTCAGCCGCACCATCGCGGGCAAGGCACCTGAATCCACGGTCGAGCTCACT
>CAXBKI010000097.1:0-8156 GCA_963975955.1 uncultured Devosia sp. | reverse complement strand
AGCAAGAAACAGGTCTGGGCCGTGTCCGAAGCCGGCGGCACGTTCGTTGTCTCGCCCGACACCAACAAGCAGGTGATCGAAGAGACGATCCGCCTGCACATGCTGTCCTTCCCCGGCGTCTTCACCCCCTCCGATGCCTTCCGGGCGATCAAGGCCGGCGCCACCGGGCTCAAGTTCTTCCCCGCCGAAGTGCTTGGCCCCAAGGGCATCAAGGCCATGAAGGCAGTGCTGCCGCCAGAAATCCCGCTTTATGCGGTGGGTGGGGCAAATCCGGACAATTTCGACGAGTACTTTGCTGCCGGTTGCGCCGGCTTTGGCCTGGGCAGCTATATCTACAAGCCCGGAATGGACGCCGCCCAGGTTGCCGAGCGCGCCATCGCGGCCGTTTCGGCCTATGATGCGGGAGCTCCAGCATGACCCAGACAGCCAAGCTCCTGCTCGACAGCCAGTGTTCGCTCGGCGAAGGTCCAATCTGGCATCCGGGCCGCCAGGAACTGTTCTTCTTCGACATCAACCAGGAAACCCTGTTCGCCATAACGGCGACGGGCGAGATCACCAACCAGTGGCTGTTCAACGAAATCGTCGCCGCCGCAGCCATCGTTGACGACAACACCCTGTTGCTGGCCACCGAAAGCGGGCTCAAGGGCTTTGACATTGCCACGGGCGGCATCGCTCCCATCGTTGGCATCGAGGCCGACAATGCAGCCACACGCACCAATGACAGCCGCGTCCATCCATCCGGCGCGTTCTGGATCGGCACCATGGGCAAGCAGGAGGAGGCGCCCATCGGCTCGGTCTATCACTATCGCGACGGCACGCTGAGCACGCTGCTGACCGGCATCTCCATTCCCAATGCCACCTGCTTTTCGCCCGACGGCACCATTGCCTATTGGAGCGACACGCCGACCAGGAAGATCATGCAGTGCGCCACCGACCCGGCCACGGGCATGCCCATTGGCGAATGGCGCCTGTTTGCCGATGTCTCGGGCCATCGGGGCTATCCCGACGGCGCTGTCGTCGACAGCCAGGGCTATCTGTGGAACGCCCGCTGGGGTGGCGGCTGCGTGGTGCGTCACGCCCCCGATGGCTCGATTGACCGGGTCATCGAAGTGCCGGTCAGCCAGGTCACCTGCCCCGCCTTTGGCGGGCCCGACCTCAAGACGCTGTTCATCACCACCGCCAACAAGAATTTGAGCGCCGACCAGCTGGCCGCCGAAAAAATTGCCGGCGGGCTGTTCGCGCTCGATGTCGACGTGGCTGGCCAGGCCGAAACCCCTATCCAACTCTGAGTTTTTTGCGATGATCAACCCCACACTGGGCGTCTGCTACTATCCCGAACACTGGCCCGAAGACGTCTGGGAGCAGGATGCTGCCCGCATGGCGGAAGTGGGCATTGCCTATGTGCGGATCGGTGAATTCGCCTGGTCCAGGTTCGAGCCGACCCCCGGCGACCTGCAGTTTGACTGGATCATCCGCGCCATGGACGTATTGGGTCGGCATGGGCTCAAGGTGGTGTTCGGCACGCCGACCGCCACTCCGCCGCGCTGGATCGTCGACAAGCATCCCGACATGCTGGCCGTGGACGCTCAGGGCCGCCAAAAGGGCTTTGGCTCGCGCCGCCACTATGATTTTTCCCATCTGGGCTATCGCGACGAGGCGGCCCGCATCACCCGATTGCTGGCCGATGCCCTGGGTGATCACCCCGCCCTTGCCGCCTGGCAGACCGACAATGAATATGGCTGCCATGGCACCACCTATTCCTATTCGCCGGCCGCCAGGGCCGGCTTCCAGCGCTGGCTGGCCGAAAAATACGGCACCATCGACGCCTTGAACACCGCCTGGGGCAATGTGTTCTGGTCCATGGAATATAACCGCTTCGATCAGGTCGAGCTGCCCAACCTGCTGGTCTGCGAAGCCACGCCGCCCCATGATCTCGACTTCCGCCGCTATGCCTCCGACCAGGTGGCTGCCTTCAACAGGGTGCAGTACGACATCCTCAAGGCCAGGCGCCCCGATCTCCCGGTGATCCATAACTTCATGAGTCGCTATACCGAGTTCGATCACTATGACCTGGCCGAGACCATCGACATTGCCAGCTGGGACAGCTACCCGCTCGGGCATCTGGCCGTCAGCGCCGAGCCCGAAGAGGTCAAGCGCCAGTATATGCGCCAGGGCGACCCCGATAATGCCGCGTTCCACCATGACCTTTACCGCACGGTCGGTCATGGCCGCTGGTGGATCATGGAACAGCAGCCCGGCCCGGTGAACTGGGCCCAGTTCAATCCCGATCCGCTGCCCGGCATGGCGCGGCTATGGGCCTGGGAAGCTTTTGCGCATGGCGCCGAAGTCGTGTCCTATTTCCGCTGGCGGCAAGCGCCGTTCGGGCAGGAACAGATGCATGCCGGCCTGCTGCGGCCCGACAGCGAACCGGCTCCGGCCTATCACGAAGCCAGCCAGGTCGCCCAGGAACTCAAATCGGTGGGCCTCTCGGGTACCGCCAACAAGGGGCGAGTCGCCATCGTCTTTGACTATCAGAGCGAGTGGGCCTGGGAGGTGCAGCCGCAGGCCAAGGGCTTCAGCCATTCCGCCCATGTACGGGCGCTCTATGCGGCTTTCCGCCGCCATGGCCTCGATATCGATATCCTCTCGCCCGACACCAAGAGCTTTGAGGGCTACGCCATCGTGGCCATTCCGGCCCTCTTTGCGTGGAACGACGCGCTGCGCACGGCGATCGCCGAGTTCGAGGGCCATCTGCTTATCGGCCCGCGCTCGGGTTCCAAAACGCAGGATTTCGCCATTCCGGCCAAACTGGCGCCTGACCTGCCGTCCAACCAGCTCGACCTCAAGGTCATCCGCATCGACAGCCTCGACCCGTCCCTCGAGATCGAAGTTCGGGGCAGCGGCGCCATCCACCACTGGCGCGAGCGGATCGAGACCAAGGCCAATGTCGTCATCGAGGACGTCGAGGGCTGGCCGGTCCTGGTCAATCAGGGCAAGCTCTATTATCTGGGTGGCAGTGGCAGCAAGGCGCTGGTGCATCGCGTGGTCGACCACCTGATCGCCGAGGCCGGCATCGATACCCTGTCGCTGCCTGCCGGGGTGCGCTGCCGTACCCGCGACGGCGTCCGCATCTATGTCAACTACAATGCCGGTCCAGCAGTGCTGACGCTGGCCAGCGACGAAACCGGCTATGTGCTCGGCGCCGCCGAACTGCCCCCCGCCGGCGTGGCTATCGCTCGACTCGCCACGGCCGGTTGAGGCCGGGAATGGCGGTGCGAACCTCAAACCGCGCCGCCGCCGCATCCCAGCGCAGCCAGTGCACGCCACCGGCCGCCAATGCGTCGCTGTCGATGACGGTCCCCGCCGGGCAATTTGCGGGGGCGCGCAGCCGCGCCACGACCAGGTCATTGCGCAGGCAGTCCTCGGCGAAGGCGGCGGCGTTTTTGACCACCGCAACGGAGAATTGCGGGGTAGTCGCGATGCAGCCCAATTGGTCACAGGCCATGTCGGAAAATTTGGCGGCAATCGCTTCCTGGTAGTGCTGGCTCCACACATCGACGGCAAAACTGTCCAGGCGGCCGGTCACCAGCCCCATGCCCGCCGGATTGCGCAGTGCCACGGCCTGCGTCGTGTCCGCCACCAGTACGTCGGGTCTCTGGTCGAGCCCGAACGCCAGCACCAGCGGCACCGCAAGAGCCGGCCCCAGCAGCCTCAAGCGCGTGCGAAAAAAGGCGAACCAGCCCAGCGCGAACAGCCCGATGACGAGCGCCCATTCGGTCAGCAAAGGGTTACCGGTCAGCCCCTCGCTCCAGCCCGCCACCAGTGCCGCGCCATCAAGCATCCGCTCGATGCCCCAGCCCATGACCGCCACGAACGGGCCCTCGACCCCAAAGGGCATGGCCAGCACCGAGAGCACGCCGAACGGCATGATGACCAGGCTGACGACCGGCAGAACCAGCACATTGCCCAGAACGCCCAACGGGGCCGTCTGCTGAAAATGGTAGGCCGAGAACAACAGCGTCGCCATGCCGGCGATAAAGCTTGTGGCGGCAGTGGCCCCCGCAGTGCTGCCCAGGCGCGTCAACCAGTTGCGGTCGCGTGCCGGCCCGGCGCGTGGAACCTCATAAACCCCGATCAGCGCCACCACGGCGGCAAATGACAACTGGAAACTGGCCCGGAACACGCTGGCCGGATCGATCACGATGATGGCCAGCGCCGCCAGCGCCACATTGCGCATGGTGAGGGCGCGGCGCCCCGCCAGCACGGCGCCGAAGATCAGCCCCAGCATCATCGCCGAGCGCAGGGCGGGAACATTGGCGACGCCCCCTGCCAGCAGCATATAGCCGGCCGCAGCAGACAAGCCTGCCACGGCAGCGATCTTCTTGACCGGCCAGCCGCCAGCCAGCGCGGGAATGGCCGCCAATAGCCAGCGCAGCAGCCAGAACACGCCGCCCGCGACGATCGACAGGTGCAGCCCGGAGATCGAGTAGATATGAGCCAGGCCCGATTGCGCCATTACATCGCGTGTCTCGTCGGTGATCGCGCTCTGATCGCCGACTACCATGGCCCGGCCAATTGCCGCCGGGGCACCCTCAAGCTGGGCCTCGATGCGGGCTCCGATACCCATGCGCAGCTGCTCGATGGCGCGACCGGGGTCCAGCTGCGAGCCCGGGGCAATCTGCGCCAGATCGCTGGTCACCGCGCCATAGGCGCCCACGCCGGCAAAATAGGCGTGAAACTGGCCGTCAAAGCCGCCCGGCAGGACCGGCCCGGGCACGGGGGTCAACCGGATGCTGGCCCGGATCATGTCGCCGGGCGCCAGGGGCGGCTCCGGCGGCACGACCAGCCGGGCGCGCATAACCGGCACCGCTCGCGTGCCTTGCGCCGGTGTCAGCGCCGATACGATGACGCGACGGCTGGATTCGGTCGCCGATACCACCTCGTCCACATGTGCTTCGAATGTCCCGTAGGCCGGGTAAGCCAGCATGGGCGTGCCGAACCACAGGCCATGCAGCGGCAACAGGCAAATGCCGGCCCAGAACGCCAGCAACAGGCCCGCCAGCGCGAAGGCGGCCGACTGCCGGAGCAGCACCAGGAGCGGCGCAAGGGCCAAGCCAAAGCCCACCAGCGCCCAGGGCTCCGGCTCCATCGGCAGGGTCGCGTACACCATCAGGCCGGCAATCATTGCAAACGGCAGGAGCACGAATAGTCGACGCGCGGCCACGGCCTCGGCAATGGCCGCGGCGATGAGTTTTCGGGGGACTGGCGGTGCCGCCACGGGCCACGCCGCCGGCGGTTTTGCGTGCACAATTGCTGTGCCCGCAGACCACTCAACCCCACTGGTTTCCCGATCCAGAGTCCTGCCCTGTTGCACCGGCCCTGCCCCCGCCCTTGCGCTCGTGCCCCTCTATGCTACACACGGCTCTCGAACTCTCCAAGCACTCCGGTCTCATGTCCCAGGTCGTCACCCGTTTCGCCCCGTCCCCCACCGGCTATCTGCATATTGGTGGTGCCCGCACCGCCCTGTTCAGCTGGGCCTTTGCCAAGAACCAGGGCGGCAAGATGCTGCTGCGCATCGAGGACACCGATCGCGAACGCTCGACCGAAGCCGCTGTCATCGCGCTCATCGATGGCCTGAAATGGCTGGGCCTGGACTGGGATGGCGAGCCGATCAGCCAGTTTGCCCGGGCCGCACGTCACGCCGAAGTGGCACGCGAACTGGTGGCCAAGGGGCACGCCTATTATTGCTACAGCTCACCGGCCGAGCTCGACCAGATGCGCGAAGAAGCCCGCGCTGCCGGCAAGCCGCCCCGCTATAACGGCTATTGGCGCGACCGCGATCCCAGCGAGGCGCCGGCAGGCGTAGCCCCGGTGATCCGCATCAAGGCGCCGCTGAGTGGCGACATCGTGGTCAATGACCATGTCCAGGGCAAGGTCGTGTTCAAGGCCGAGAACCTCGACGACTTCATCATCATGCGCTCGGACGGCACGCCAACCTATATGCACGCCGTGGTCGTCGACGACCATGACATGGGTGTCACCCACATCATCCGGGGTGACGATCACCTCACCAATGCCGCCCGCCAGATCATCATCTACAACGGCATGGGCTGGCCTGTGCCGCAGATGGCCCATATCCCGCTGATCCATGGTCCCGACGGGGCCAAGCTGTCCAAACGCCATGGCGCGCTTGGCGTCGAGGCCTACCGCCAGATGGGCTATCTGCCCGAGGCCCTGCGCAACTACCTGGCCCGGCTGGGCTGGAGCCATGGCGACGACGAGTTCTTCTCGACCGAGCAGATGATCGAGTGGTTCAGCCTCGAGGGCCTCAACAAGGGCGCAGCGCGCTTCGACTTCGTCAAACTCGAAAACATCAACGGGCACTACATTCGCGAGGCCAAGCCGGACTATCTTTACGATGTCATGCTGGCGACGGCTGCCGAAGTGCAGCGTCAGATCGATGTCGATGGCCTGACGGCCAACAAGGCCACGGTGCTGAGCGCCCTGCCCGAACTGCGGCCGCGCGCCAAGACGGTTCTCGAACTGATCGACCTGGCCCAATTCATCTACGCGTCACGTCCGCTGACTATCGATGCAGCGGCGTCGGCACTGCTCACCAGCGATTCTCGCGCCGTTCTCGGCGACATGGCCGAAATGCTGCGCGGTCTCAACGACTGGTCCGTGCCAGCCATCGACGCCGCCATGCGCACGCTGGCCGAAGCCAAGGGCCTCAAACTGGGCAAGCTCGCGCAGCCTTTGCGAGCTGCCCTGACCGGACGGACCGTCTCGCCCGGCATTTTCGAAGTGATGGTGCTGATCGGGCGCGATGAATCCATGGCCCGACTCGAGGATCAAATCCGCGCTGTCTAGTGCTAATAGCAGGGTAAGCCTTGCTTACCCATCAGTTGCCTCAGGCCAGCAAAAGCTGATACCTGTCCGGATATATATGTGACTGCCAAATACGCGGCCCCGACCCTGCCGAAGTCCCTTTCCAACTAGGGCTCCGGGGCCTTCGAGGAGAGCTGAATGACCGATAAAGTCGCCAAACTCGTCATCGGGGACCAAACCCACGAATTTCCTGTTCTGTCCGGCACCGTTGGTCCCGATGTCATCGATATCCGGACCCTTTATGCCAAGACCGGGATGTTCACCTACGACCCTGGCTTCACCTCAACGGCCGCCTGCGACAGCGCCATAACCTATATCGATGGCGACCAGGGCGAACTGCTTTATCGCGGCTACCCGATCGATCAGCTTTCTGAAGACAGCTCCTACGTCGAAGTCTGCTATCTGCTTCTCTACGGCGAATTGCCCAACAAGACCCAGCTTGCCGAATTCGACGAACTGGTGACGCGCCACACCATGGTGCATGAGCAGATGCACTATTTCTATCGCGGTTTCCGCCGCGATGCGCATCCCATGGCCATCATGACCGGCGTCGTCGGCGCCATGGCCGCGTTCTATCACGACTCCACCGACATCACCGATCCGCAGCAGCGCGAAATTGCCTCGATCCGCATGATCGCCAAAATGCCCACCATCGCGGCGATGGCCTATAAATATTCGGTCGGCCAGCCCTTCGTGTATCCGCGCAACGATCTCGATTACGCGTCCAACTTCCTGCACATGTGCTTCTCCGTGCCGGCGGAAAACTATGTGGTAAACCCCACCATTGCCAAGGCAATGGACCTGATCTTCACCCTGCATGCCGATCACGAACAGAACGCCTCGACCTCGACCGTTCGTCTGGCCGGCTCGTCGGACGCCAATCCGTTCGCCTGTATCGCTGCCGGCGTGGCATGCCTGTGGGGCCCAGCCCATGGCGGCGCCAACGAAGCCGCGCTGAACATGCTCAAGCAGATCGGCACCGTCGATCGCATCCCCGAGTTCATTGCCCGCGCCAAGGACAAGAGCGATCCATTTAAGCTGATGGGCTTTGGCCATCGCGTGTACAAGAACTTCGATCCGCGCGCGACCGTGATGCAGAAGACTGCCAAGGAGGTTCTGGACCTGCTCGGCGTACACAACAACCCGACGCTGCAGGTGGCCCAGGAACTCGAGAAGATCGCCCTCGAGGATCCGTACTTCATCGAGCGCAAACTCTATCCGAATGTGGATTTCTATTCGGGCATCATTCTGGAGGCGATTGGCTTCCC
>CAXBKI010000096.1:0-8295 GCA_963975955.1 uncultured Devosia sp. | reverse complement strand
AAAGTCCGCGCGGGCGCTTGCGCATCAGCGCGCCGCTGCTGTTCTCGCAGACGGCCATGGGCAAGCTGGCCGCCGAATTCGCCATGAAATTTCCCGAGGTCCGGCTCGAGATCACGACCGAGGACCGCACCGTCGACATGGTGGAAGAGGCCTATGACCTGGTGATCCGCGTCAATCCGGCGCCGGACGAAAGCCTGGTCGGGCGTGCCTTCCTGCATGATCGCCTGGTTGTGGTCGCTCCCCCTGCGTTCGCCCGGCCGCTCGACCGGAGCCCGGTGCCAGCCGTCGTCCGCGGCGGCGCTGACCGGGCGACGGCCTGGCACCTGCGCACCGACACGGGCAAGGCCAGCCTTGCCGTCGACCCCATATTGCACCTGGCATCGCTCCCCATGGTGCGCGATGCCGTTCTGGCCGGCGTCGGCGCCGCACGGCTGCCGATTTCGCTGGTCAGCCAAGACCTTGCCGCCGGTCGGCTGGCGCATTGGGGCGACATTGATGCCCCCGAGATCGCGCTATGGACGCTCTATCCCTCGCGCAGGCTCCTGAGCGCCCGCGTGTCAGCCTTTCTCGAGCACCTGCGCCAGGCTTTCCCCAAGGGTACGCCGGACGAACTGGCGGCCTATGTGGCGTGATGGAACACATGGCAAAGCGGTCGCTGCAGGGATGCCGCGACCGCTTGGGCAGACGTGAAGATATCCGCGGTCTCTAGGAGCGCGGCGGCAGGAACTCGCTGTGGAAGCGAGCAGCATTGGCCAGCATGATATTGCGGCGTTCGGCCATCACTTCGGGCGTTGGCGGTGTCGGCACGGACATGCGGCTGGGCAGCACTTCGCCGACGAGCTTGAAGAATTCCTCCTGGCCCGCCGGCAGGCAGATGCAGAGGAACCGGGCCGGGGTGGTCGAAGCGACGCGGAAGCCATGCGGCGCATTGGCCGGAATATTTACCGTCTGGCCGGGCCCGACAAGGTGGACCTCGTCGCGGAAGGTAATCTCGAGCTCGCCCTCGAGAACATGGAAGATCTCCTCGAAATCATGCCGGTGCGGCGGCGGGCCACCGGCCGGCACCAGCATGTCGATCATGGTGTAGCGACCGCCGGTCTGCTCGCCGGAAACAAGGATTGTGTAGGTCCCGGCGCCCACGCCGAGATGAGTGAGCCCGTCATCGTCGGCGTGCACGATGGTGGCCGTGCGGCCGAGATCATCGGCCGGGAGAGTGTTATTCGCGTTGGTCATCTGGTTGCTCCTGTCGGTGTCTTGTTTGACAGGAGCAAGGTATGATGTTGCACCCATGGGCGGGAGATAGTGAATTTGGACGCAATGTCTCGCCAGTGGAACGAATGCCATTGTGCCCTGGCGCTGCATAGCCGGGCTCGCCAGGTTGGCGAGCCCGAGTCTGGCTAGGCGCGCAGCAGGATCTTGCCGGCGCGGCCGGGTACCTGGGCGGCGTCCATTGCCTTGGCGGCATCGGCAAGATCAAAGATCCCGCCGACGGGCAGGGGCAGCTTGCCCTGGGCGGCCAGGGTGACCAGTTCGCCGATCAGTCTGCCCTTCTTGTCGTTCGCCATCGCCGTGCTGACCTTGGCGCCCCAAAAGCCTTTGATGGTGATCTGCTTGAAGATCAGCGTCCCCGAGTTGAGGGGCATCGGTTCGCCCGTCGCGGTGCCGAAGATCACCAGTTCCCCATCCTGACCGAGCACGTCGATCAGCCTGGCGCCAATCGCACCCCCCACCGAATCCACGGCCGAGCGGGCACCATCGGGGCCGGTAATCGCCTTGACCTGCTCGACCCAATCGGCGTCCGAGGTGGCCACGATATTGGTCATGCCCATATCGCTCAGTTCGGCAATGGCCTCCGGGCGCCGCACCAGGTTGACCAGATGAAAGCCATGCGCCGCCGTCAGCGCGGCCAGCACCTTGCCGACGGCGCCATTGGCGGCGGTCTGGACAATCCAGTCGCCGGCTTTGACGTTGAGCATGTCGAGCAGCGAAATGGCGCTGAACGGCATGGCGATCAATTGGGCGGCGGCTTCATCGGAAATCGTTTCGGGCAGGGGGACGACGCCAGCGGCAGGCGCGATGAAGTATTCGGCCCAGCTGCCCTGCACGCCGCCGACCGCCACGCGCTTGCCGACCAAGGCAGCGTCGACGTCCTCGCCAACGGCCTCGATCGTGCCTACAGCTTCCGTGCCGCCGACGGCCGGAAGCGTCGGCTTGTAGCCATAGCTGCCGCGCGTGGTCCACAGATCGTGGTTGTGGATGGGCGACAGAATGGTGCGGATCCGCACCTCGCCCTTGCCGGGATTGGGCTGGGGCACATCGCCCAGCCTGGTAACGTCAGCGGGGTTGCCGAAAGTGTCATAGATGGCTGCGCGCATGGCGAGCTCCTTTTCAAATTGATTGGTGACAGGTCAGGCGATGAAGCGGCGGCGCGTGTCGCTCAGCGCGTCCTGCAGGGGCTGCTGGGTCTTGCCCAATTTGCTCAGAATGGCCGCGCCCAGCCATTGTGCGTAAAGCAGGCGGGCTGCTTCGGCGGGGTCCGCCAATGCCATGATGGAGCCATCGGCTATGCCCTCGCGCAGGATGCGCTCAACCTGCGCGACGAGCCGGGTGACGCCGGCATCGAGGATGTTGCGCATGTCCTCGGACATGTCCGAAATCTCGCTGGCCAGCTTGACCACGAGGCACGTCTCGGAGATCGAGGGTGCGTCGGGGCTGACCAGCCAGGCATTGCAGTAGCGCAGCAGGCGTTCCGCCCCCGACTTTGGTGAGGCAATGAGTGCATCGAGCCGACCGAGATACTCGGCCACATAGTCCTCCAGCATGGCGCAGCCAAAGGCCTCCTTGGAGGCGAAGTAGTGGTAGAATGAGCCCTTGGGGACATTGCTGGCCGTGAGCAGTTCCTTGAGCCCCATGCCGGTAAAGCCGACGCCAAGCACGAGGCTGCGTCCCGTTGAAAGGATACGTTGACGGGTCTGGTCGGATTTTCTGGGCTCGGTCATGAGTGTCATATAGGTTGGAATAGACCGGTCGTCTAGTGCCATTTGGAAGATGGTTTGCGATCATGCAATCCCGACGTCCCTTCACTGCCGATGGCGTGAAAAGGGCGACGCAACCACAATGGCCACCAGCATGCTCCTCCAGGACCGCGCGAATGCCAACCAGAGGGCGACGAGCATCAGGCCTGCTGCCAGCAGGAAGGTCAGGCGCATGCCACCGGCAATGGCAGCAGGCGAGGCCTGCTCGAAGTCACCCGTTCCCACGCCCCAGGCAAAGAACGCGCCCATCAGCGACGCACCAAGGATCAGCCCGATATTGCGCGACAGGCTCAAGGTCCCCGATACCGTGCCGCGCCGTTCCAGCGGCACATCGGCCATCACGGCCGTGTTGTTGGCCGCCTGAAACAGCTGATAGCCCGGCGTCAGCACGGCAATGGCCAGGCCATAGCCGACCACGCCGAGCATTCCCGGCAGCACAGCCAGCAATATTGTTCCCGTCGCCAGCATGATCAGCCCGATAGCCAGAACCCGTTGCGCCCCCAATGTGTCCACGGCCTGGCCTGATGGAATGCCGCACAGGATCGATATCAGCGGACCGACCGACATCACCAGCCCCGCCAGCAGCACACTCAGCCCAAGGCTTTGCCGCAGATAGAACAGCCCGACCACCAGGGTGGTCATCATGACGGCCGCGACCAGCAGGTTGACCAGCAGGTTCGGCAGCAACCCCGCTGGCCAGGTGGTGCCGGAGCCTGAGTGGCGCTGCCCGGCGTCCATCACATCGTCCGGCAACCAGAGGCCCCCCAGGACCAGCGTCAGCATGGCGACGGGAAACTGGACAAGGAAAATACCCTGCCACCCCGTGGCCGACAATACGGCGCCACCCAGCGTCGGACCGAGCGCGGTTCCCAGCGCCGAAACCGTTCCCAATAGCCCCATTGCCCGCCCCATGCCGCTCGTGCTCGCCGTTCCGCGCACCAGCGCCAGGCTCAGCGTCATCAGGAAGGCCGCGCCTATCCCCTGCAGGGCCCGCGCGCCAATCAGCAATTGCAGATTGGGCGCCATGCCGCACAGCAGGCTGGCCAGGCCAAAAAGGCCAAGGCCCAACAGATGCATGCGCCGCAGGCCATAGCGGTCACCCAGCCGGCCGACCAGGGCGACCGAGATCGTCATCGTGCCCAGATAGGCGATGACGACCCATTGCACCTGATAGAACGGCGCCGAAAATGCCTGGGCCAGGCTCGGCAGGGCGATATTGGCAATACTGGTGCCCAGTGCCTGCAGCAGCATGGACAGCGACAGGACGGCCAACACGCCACGATGCGCGCGGCTGGAAGCCGCTGTTTCTTCAATTGCCATGCCCGTTATCCTCTTGCCTGAAACCATGTGAGCGCGCACCCTACGAGTTCAAGTCAACTTGAGGTCAAGCATGAAATTTCTCGACATTGGCGAGGTGTGTGCCAGCACGGGCCTACGCCCCTCCGCGCTGCGCTATTACGAGGAAATCGGTCTGGTTTCCTCGATCTTCCGCAGTGGCCTGCGCCGGCAGTTTGCTCCCGACGTGCTGCTGCAGCTCAAGCTGATCGCCATGGGGCAGGCGGCCGGCTTTTCCCTCAAGGAAATTGCCGGCATGTTCGGAACGGGCGGGGCCCCGGCTCTGTCACGGCAATTGCTGCACGACAAGGCCGACGCACTCGATCGCCAGATTCGCGAGCAGACGGCGCTGCGGGATACGCTGCGTCACGTGGCCGAATGTCCCGCGCCCACGCATATCGAGTGCCCCACCTTCAGGCGGCTGGTGGATGTCGCAGGCAAGCGCAGCAAGGGGCGCGCCAAGGCACCGCGCGGCGGACAAAAAAAGACCGCCGGGGCAAACCGGCGGTCTTGAGAAGAACCTGATGATTGGAGGTCAGAATCAGGCAGACATTAATTCCAGCTGAGCCCGTACGCCGACACGGAGGTCATCGATCGGCACTGTGCGGCCAGCCTGTTCGTGGTGCCAGAAAGTCCACCCATTGCATGCTTCAGCGCCCTGAACCAAAGCGCCGACCTTGTGGATCGAGCCTTGATGGGTACCGGAGACGAGTGAGCCGTCTGCACGAACCATGGCGAAGTAACGTTTCGTTAAGTCGAAAAGTTGCGTGCCCGGTTCGATTAATCCCTGCTCGAGCAGCGAGCCGAACGGAATGCGAACTTCCTTGCGCTTTGGCGTCACCGATTGCAGCGCCTCGAACACGCCCGGCCGGATCGCCGCAATGCGCTTGAGCGCGGCATTGATATAGCTGTCTTCGCGCTCGATGCCGATGAAGTGGCGGCCCAGCTTGCGCGCGACAGCCCCGGTGGTGCCGGTGCCGAAGAAGGGATCCAGCACCACGTCACCCGGCTTGGTGGTTGCGTTCAGAATACGGAAAAGCAGGGCTTCCGGCTTCTGGGTCGGGTGAACTTTTTCGTCGTCATCATTCTTCAGCCGCTCGGCGCCGGTGCAGATGGGGAACAACCAGTCGCTGCGCATCTGCGTGTCGTCATTGGCCAGCTTCATGGCTTCATAATTGAAGGTGACCCGGCTTTTCTGGCTCTTGGCCGCCCAGATCAGCGTCTCATGCGCATTGGTGAAGCGCGTGCCGCGGAAGTTCGGCATCGGGTTGGCTTTGCGCCAGACGATGTCGTTGAGCATCCAGAAGTCGAGGTCCTGCAGCGCCGCGCCGACGCGGAAAATATTGTGGTAGCTGCCGATGACCCACAAGGCGCCATCGGGCTTGAGCACCCGGCGCGCGGCCTTGAGCCAGGCGCGGGTGAATGTGTCGTAGTGGGCAAAGCTGTCGAACTTGTCCCAATCGTCGTCCACTGCATCAACCTTGCTCTGGTCGGGGCGGGTAAGGCCCTGGTCGAGCTGCAGGTTGTATGGCGGGTCGGCGAAGATCAGATCCACCGAGCCAGCCGGCAGGGCGTTCATGTGGTCGATGCAATCGCCCACCAGAATGGAGTCGATCGGAAGACGCGGTGCCTCTTCCGCAGCGGCTACTGGAGCCATACGCGCGTTACGCAACATACACTTAACCCTAACGCAGTCCTAACAGGACCGTTATAGAACGGCAGAGTTAATGGAGCGTTTTTTCATAGGGTTAGCAGGACGTTAAGGCCGGGATCAGGCCACTGTTCTGTCAATTTGCACCTGCATTTGCCGGTGCGCCTGCGCCACCGGAGCAAAGGCGGCGCGGTGGTGCCGGCAGGGGCCGTGCTCGGTGAGCGCCGCCAGATGCCGCGCCGTGCCATAGCCCTTGTGACCGGCAAAGCCGAAGGCGGGCGCATCGCAATCCATGATCGCACACATCCGGTCGCGGGTGACCTTGGCCACGATCGAGGCCGCGGCAATCGATACGCTGCGCCCGTCGCCGCCGATCAGTGCCAGCCCTTCGCAAGGCAGTCCCATCGGCACGTCGCGGCCATCGATCAGCACGCGGTCAGGCGGCAGGTTGAGCCCGCACACTGCCTGGGTCATGCCCCACAGGGTGGCACCCCGGATATTGTGCGACAGGATAATGGCAGGCGGAGCGACCACGACGCTGACGGCCAGAGCCGACGCGATGATCTGCTCGAACAGCATTTCGCGCTGCTGCTCGTTCAGTTTCTTGGAATCGTTGAGACCTGGTGGAATGGCGCGCGGATCCAGCACCACAGCCGAGACGACGACCGGCCCGGCCAATGGACCGCGCCCGGCTTCATCCACGCCGGCAACGATGCGTGCACCACGGGCCCTGAGGTTGGCCTCATGGGAATAGTCAGGCGCGAGCTGGATTGGCGAATCGAACATTGTGGCCGCAGCATCGCTCACAGACAGGCCAAGTCAACGCTTTATCCCCACCATGGGCGCGGAGCACGCATTTTTGCCGCGACTCCTATATTCTGCCGTCTGGCCTGCTATATCTCTGGCGCTGGGGGCAGCACGAGGAAAACTGTTCATGATTGCCAAACTTGGCTGCGTCCTTGCTCTTTCGCTGGCGTCCGCCGCGCCGCTGCTGGCCGCCCCCTTCCATCATCCCTACGGCGAATGGCGCGAATATCACCGCGACTGGCTGGCCTCCTGTCCCGACGCCATCAATGAGGATGCCACCAGCTATTATGGCTATTCCTGTTTTGCCAGCACCAGCAGCCAGGCGCTGAACAGTGCCAATCTGCCGGCATTTCAGCTGACCATGATCCGCAATCGCCTTGATGGCACGCTCGACCTGGCGGTGACGGTTGCTACCGATGGCGCACAGGTCGACACCAGCCGGCCGCTGGTCATCCAGTTTGCCGGAGATGCTGCCCTGCGCCTGGATTTCGCCAAGGACCTCGAGACCCGCCACAATACGACCAACCAGTTCTTTGTGGTCGATCCGGCCCGTGAGGCAACCTTGCTCGAACACATGAAGCAGCGCAACGCCCTGACCATGATCGTGCCGCTCAAGAGCGACAGCGGCCAGGCGTCCAGCCAGTCGGTGTGGCTGTCCATGCGGGGCGTCCTGGCTTCGCTCGATTTCATGGCGACCTATGCCCGCAAGGTTAAGCAGTACTAGTGGGCATCTCGCCTGTTCAATCCGGAAACCAAGCATGATCACCACTCCCGGCGCTGCGCTGCTGTTTGATATTGATGGCACGCTGGCCGACAGCGACCCGCTGCACCTTGAGGCCTTCAACCGGGCATTTGCCCCTTTTGGCGAGGTTTTCGATCGGGCGCGCTTTTCCAGCCAGCTGCAGGGATTGGCCAATATCGACATTGCCAGCACGATCCTGCCGCAACTGTCGCCCGAAGAAGGCATGGCGGTGCTCGATCACAAAGAGGCCGTTTTCCGCGACCTGGCAGCCAACGAAATCCACGCCGTGCCCGGCCTCTTCGCCCTGCTCGATGCTGCCGATGCCGCTGGCCTGGCCATGGCCGCGGTGACCAACGCCCCTCGTGCCAATGCCGAACTGATCCTCACAGGCCTGGGGATCACGCACCGCTTTGGCGCCCTGGTCATTGGCGCTGAACTGGCCCATGGCAAACCACACCCTATGCCATATCTCGAGGGCTTGCGCCTGCTGGGGGCCAGCGCCGACCATTCGGTGGCGTTCGAAGACTCGCGCACCGGCATCATGTCGGCCCGTGCGGCGGGTCTTGCCACGGTCGGCATCCGCACCAGCCTGGGCGACCCCGCGCTGCGGGCCGCCGGCGCGGTGCTGACGGCTGGCAGCTACGCCGATCCCGACCTGCTGGCATTCATCGCCCACACCATTGCCGGGAAAGCCGAGTTGGCACAGTAGTTGGCACAGGAGAGGC
>CAXBKI010000095.1:0-8301 GCA_963975955.1 uncultured Devosia sp. | reverse complement strand
CTGGTTCGCAGCGCGCCAACAGGTGTCGGGCAGGGGGCGGCGCGGTCGACAGTGGGAGAGCCCTTATGGCAATCTTGCCGCGTCGCTGTTGATTGTGCCCGATTGCGACCCCACATTGCTGGCAACGCTTGGGTTTGTGGCAGGGGTCTCCCTCAATCGGGCCCTCTCTGTTGTGTTGCCCGACGCCCTTGTCCGTGTCGGCCTGGATGGGGCCGATGGTCTGGACGGACGTTCACGGATTGCCCTGAAATGGCCCAATGACGTTCTGGCCGATGGTGCCAAGCTCGCCAGCATTTTGCTTGAAGCCAGCAAGTTGCCCGATGGACGTCAGGCCATTGCAATTGGCATCGGCGTCAATGTCGTTGCCGCGCCGCAGGGATTGCCTTATCCAGCCACGAGTTTAACTGCTCTCGGCGTGCAGCGCGGTGCCGAGGAGGTCTTTGAGGCTCTCAGCGATGCCTGGACGGAAACCTTCGGCATGTGGAACGACGGGCGAGGCATTGGTGATGTTCTCGGCCATTGGCGCCTTTCGGCGGCTGGTATAGGCGCGCCTGTTGCCGTCAACCAGAACGGCGACGTTGTTCGAGGCATATTTGAATCTATCGACGATGCGGGACGATTGATTGTCCGCGTCGAGGATGATCGTCGCATCGCGATCACGGCAGGCGACGTGCATTTTGGGGCAACGGCCAGCGCCCAGAGCTGACCATCAATTGCGCAGGCGACCGGCGACCAAAGATCGCTCCGGCGTTGCGCTCAAAAGGAATGAACTGACCCATGGCTAAAACCCAAAGGGATGAACTCGTATTTGTGCCGCTCGGCGGTGTCGGTGAAATCGGCATGAACATGGGCGCGTATGGCTTCGGGCCTGAAAAGTCGCGCAAATGGATCGTGGTCGATTGCGGTGTGACTTTCGGTGGGCCCGATTTGCCGGGCATCGAACTGATCATGGCCAATCCTGAGTTTCTTGAGGAACGCGCCGATGATGTGCTGGGTCTTATACTGACCCATAGCCATGAAGATCACTATGGTGCGGTACTCGATCTGTGGCCCGGTTTTGAAAAGCCCGTGTTTGCGACCCGGTTTACCGGGGCCATGCTGGCTGCCAAGCGTGCAGGCGACGGGATCGTGGAAAATGTTGACCTGACCATCATGGTGCCGGGTAAGCCATTCAACCTTGGACCGTTCACGATCGAAGCCATCAATGTGGCGCATTCGATTCCGGAATCCAACGCGCTGCTGATCTCCACGCCCATCGGGCGGGTGCTGCATACTGGTGACTGGAAGCTCGATCCAACGCCGGTTGGCAATGCGCCCACAGATGTGGAGCGGCTCAAGAAAATCGGCGAGGACACCTCGACGCCACTCGCCCTGATCTGTGACTCGACCAATGCGCTCAAGGATGGCGAGAGCCCCAGTGAGGCAGAGGTTGCCGGCAATCTGGCGGCCATGATCGCCGAGGCCCCCAATCGGGTGGCCGTGACGACCTTTGCGTCCAATGTGGGCCGGGTGATTTCCATCGTGCGCGCCGCCGAGAAAGCTGGCAGGCAGGTTGTCATGTCAGGGCGGTCGCTTCATCGTATCATGGGCATTGCTCGAGAACTCGGCATGCTCGAAGGTCTGCCGCCGCTTCTGGATCAGGATGCCTATCGCTCAATTCCGCGCAACAAGATCGTGTTGATCTGTACCGGCAGTCAGGGCGAAGCGCGGGCGGCCATAGCCCGCATTGCGCGTGGCGATCATCCTGTGATCGCGCTGGCTGCAGGCGATCGGATGATCTTCTCGTCCTGGGCGATTCCCGGCAATGAGCGCGAGGTCATCGATATCCAGAACCAGTTGATTGACCAGGGCGTGGAAGTCATCACGGCTAATGACGGTCTTGTGCATGTGACCGGTCATCCGCGTCGCGGCGAACTGCGCCAGCTCTATAGCTGGGTAAAGCCCGCTGTTCTGGTGCCGGTGCATGGCGAAGCAGTGCATTTGACGGCCCACGCCAAGCTGGGTCGCGAGTCGGGCATTCCGACGGTGTGTGAAGCGCGCAATGGCGACATGGTGCGTCTGTTTCCCGAAACGACGCTGTTTCCCGCTGAAGTGCGGACGGGCGAGCTCTATCTTGATGGCCTGGTGCTGTGTACGCCCGAGGAATCGGGTGTCAAAGGCCGCCGCCGCCTGTCGTTTGGCGGTCATGTCGTGGTCAGCCTGTGCGTCAATGGCAGTGGGCAGGTGGTATCGGGCCCCGATTTGGTGATCGATGGTCTGCCCGAGACTGAAGACGAGTCGCTGAGCGACCTGGTGGAAGACACCATTGCTGGCGTACTCAAATCGATGCCACCCAAGCGCCGCAGCGATACCGAAGTGCTGAATTCGGCGCTGTTTAAGGGCATTCGTAACGAGATCAATGCCTATTGGGGGCGCAAGCCCAATGTCTCGGTGTTCGTTCACCGGGTTTAGCTACCAACATGTCGCGGTGAGCCAGGGCTTGCCGCGACACTATTGTGGCTTTCGCCAAGCTGGTCTGAGGTCTAGAGCTGTAAGGGCGTTCCAGTCGTCACCATTGTCCCGGGGCATTCATGCAAATCGGTTCCCTCATCGCGGTTTTTTTCGTCATGTGGTGGATCAGCTTCGTGGCTGTTCTGCCCATCGGCAACAAGAGCTTTCACGAAGCCGGAGAGCATGTGGTCGCCGGCAGTGATCCGGGCGCGCCAGTGGCGCCACGTCTGTTGCGCAAGGCGCTGATGGCGACTGCCTTGGCCCTTGTGTTGTCCCTGTTGCTGATGTGGGGGATAAGCAATGAAACCTTGCAGCACTACTGGAACCGCTGAGCGGTCGTAGGGCAGGGCCACGGGCTGCTCCTGCCTGTTCTGGCTCTCTCTGGCGCCGGGCAGTGGACGTTTTCGCCAATTTGATGAGCCAAGAATAAAAAAAGCGGGGCACAGGGCCCCGCTAAATGAGTTTGTTCGACAATACGCTGGTCTTAGGCGCGCTACAAAGCGCACGGCCAACGCTCCTCCCTTGACGTTGTCGACGTCCGGCGGTTTGTAACCGCCTGTGCTTTATTGAAAAGGACCCTAACAATTCGTTTGAGGGCTGTCACGCAGATTCTGCATGCCTTCCATGCTTGCATCGGATGGACGAGTAGGATTTGAGTGGGCATCAACAAAAGCCTTGAGTCGACGGACATTTCGGGAGTTACCATGCGCCTGTCTCGCTATTTTTTGCCGGTGCTGCGCGACGTCCCCAAGGACGCCGAGATCGTCTCGCATCGCCTGATGCTGCGCGCCGGCATGGTGCGCCAGCAGGCCTCGGGGCTCTATTCCTGGCTGCCGCTGGGTTACAAAGTCCTGATGAAGGTACAGAAAATCATCGAAGAGGAGCAAAATCGCTCTGGCGCGGTGCAATTGCTCATGCCCACCATCCAGTCTGCCGATTTGTGGCGCGAGAGTGGGCGCTATGACGCCTACGGCAAGGAAATGCTGCGGATCGAAGACCGGCATGAGCGCGAGTTCCTCTATGGTCCCACCAATGAGGAAATGATCACGGACATCTTCCGGACTTACGTGAAGTCCTACAAGGATCTGCCGCTCAACCTTTATCACATTCAGTGGAAGTTCCGTGACGAGGTGCGGCCGCGCTTTGGCACCATGCGCTCCAGAGAATTCCTGATGAAGGATGCCTATTCCTTCGATCTGAGCAAGGAAGACGCGGTCAAGGCCTATGAGCGCATGTTCGTGGCCTATCTGCGCACCTATGCCCGAATGGGGCTCACCGCGATTCCGATGCGCGCTGACACCGGTCCCATCGGTGGCGATCTCAGCCATGAGTGGATCGTGCTGGCCGATACCGGCGAAAGTGCCGTGTTTTGCGACAAGCGCCTGCTGGACAAGACCATTCCCGGTCCCGATACCGATTTCCGCAGCGATCTCAATCCGATATTTGCGGACTGGACGTCGCTCTATGCAGCGACGGAAGACATGGTCGACATGGCCGAGTTCGAGGCGGCCGTGCCCGCAGAGAACCGGGTTTCTGCGCGCGGTATCGAAGTCGGCCATATTTTCTACTTCGGGACCAAATACTCTGAGCCCATGAAGGCGACCGTGACCGGTCCCGAGGGCAAGGAGATCACGGTGCATATGGGCTCCTACGGCATTGGGCCGACGCGTCTCGTGCCTGCCATAATCGAGGCTTTCCATGACGATGAAGGTATCGTCTGGCCGGTGTCAGTGGCGCCCTTCGAGGTCGTTCTGATCAATCTGAAGGCCGGCGACGAGGCATGTGATGCCGCATGTGACGCGCTCTATGGGGCGCTCAATGCGGCTGGCCTGGACATGCTGTACGATGATCGCGATCAGGGCGCCGGCGCCAAATTCACCACGGCTGACCTTATCGGCATTCCCTACCAGCTCATCATTGGGCCTCGTGGCCTGAAGTCGGGCGAAGCCGAGATCAAGCATCGCAAGACCGGTGAGCGCGAGACATTGCCGATTGCAGATGCCGTGGCACGTCTCAAGGGGCTGGTTGAACCACAGAGAAAGACCGACATTTGACCGACACGGGGGCGGCTGCGCTGAACAAGGGCACGCGCGCCTTTTCGCGCTTTGAGTGGATCATTGCTGGGCGCTACTTGCGGGCCAGGCGCAAGGAGGCGTTCATTTCGGTGATTGCCAGCCTGACCATGGTCGGCGTCGCCATCGGGGTGGCCACCTTGATTGTGGTTATGTCGGTGATGAACGGTTTTCGGGCCGAACTGCTCAGCAAGATCCTGGGTCTGAACGGGCATTTTACGGCTTTTCCCATAGAGCGGGAATTCACGGACTACAAAGAAACCGTGGCCGCGCTCGAACAAATCGATGGGGTCAAGTTCGCCGTCTATTTCGTGGAAGGCCAGGTGCTTGCCTCGGGAAAGGGCAGCTCGACGGGCGTGACCGTGCGCGGCATGGATGCCGAAAACATCAAGAAGCTCGATTTGCTTTACAATTCGGTGTCGCAGGGTGGCTGGGATCAGTGGGACAGTTCCAAAGGCATCGCGATAGGCTACCGCCTTGCGCAGACCCTTGGGGTTTCGCTGGGTGATCAGGTGCAGATCATCAACCCTGACGGCGCTATGACGCCTTTTGGTACGACCCCTCAGATTCGATCCTATCCGGTAGATGTGATCTTTGACCTGGGCATGGTGGAGTTCGACAGCTTCTTCATGTACATGCCGCTCGAGCCTGCGCAGACCTATTTCAAGAAGTTTGAAGAGGTGCTCAAGCCCGGTATGGGGCCGCTGGACCCACTGGCCAGTGATGCCGAGATCGACGCTGCCTATGAGCGCATCAACCAGGCCACTGCGGCGGAAATCTTCATCGACGATCCCGACGACGTCGTGCAAATGCGGCAGCGTCTGCAGGCCGATCCGTCGACCCGCCCCCTGGTGCTGACGGACTGGCAGCAGCGTAACGAAACGTTCTTCTCGGCGCTGCAGGTCGAGCGCGTGGTGATGTTCACGATTCTCTCGATGATCATCCTGGTGGCGGCATTCAACATCATTTCAAGCCTGATCATGCTGGTGAAGGACAAGAGCTCCGATATAGCCGTGCTGCGCACAATGGGGGCGACGCGGGGCTCGATCATGCGGATATTCTCCATCACCGGCACAACCATCGGGGTCATCGGGACCATGTCCGGCGTGGCCCTGGGGCTTGTTGTCGCCGCCAATGCCGAGGCTTTGCGCGCCTTTGTCTCGAACACCCTGGGCGTGGCGATCTTTCCGCCGGAAGTCTTCTTCCTGTCGTCGCTGCCATCCAAGACGGACCCGGTCGAAGTCATCACCGTTATTTGCCTTTCGCTCGGACTGAGCTTTCTGGCGACGCTATATCCGGCCTGGCGTGCCGCCCAATACGATCCGGTAGAGGCCCTGCGTTATGAGTAAGCCACTTCTGGTTCTGACAGACGTCCATCGCCATTATGGGCAGGGCAACAAGACCGTGCATGTGCTCGAATCTGCCAATCTGAGCGTGAACAGCGGCGAACTGGTGGCTCTGGTTGCGCCCTCGGGTGCGGGCAAGTCGACTCTGCTGCACCTTTCAGGCCTGCTGGAGAGCCCGCAGGGTGGCGAAGTCGAGCTGATGGGGATCAGGACTGCCCATCTCAACGACCGCGGCCGGACGCAGCTGCGCCGCTCGACGGTGGGTTATGTCTACCAGTTCCACCATCTGCTGCCCGAGTTCTCCGCGCTGGAAAATGTCTCCCTGCCGCAGCTGATTGCCGGCAAGTCACAGGCCGAGGCTGACAAACGATCGTTGGAGCTGCTCGATCTGCTGGGCATTGGTTCGCGCGCCAGCCACCGGCCGGCGGAACTATCGGGTGGCGAACAGCAGCGCGTGGCGATTGCGCGTGCCGCGGCCAATCATCCCAAGGTTATCCTGGCCGACGAGCCGACCGGTAATCTGGACCCCGAAACCAGCGACATCGTGTTCGGTGCGCTGGCCGACCTGATCAAGAATGAAGGGGCGGCGGCGCTGATCGCCACCCACAATCACGATCTGGCGCGGCGCGCTGACCGCATAGTGACCCTCAAGGGCGGGCTGGTGGTTGATCACACGCTGTGATCGACGCCGCTAGAGGGCAGCGGCAATCGCCTTGGCCAAGTCCGCCAGTTCCCCGGTATCGGCCTGACCGCCGCCATGTGCGCCCAGGGCCACGTTTTCATAGATCGGAATGACGTGAAAATGCAGGTGGAACACCGTCTGCCCGGCTGATGCCTCGTTGAACTGCGCAATTCGGATGCCGTCTGCGCCTGTGGCGGCCTTGGCAGCTCTGGCGACACGCTGCACCAGCGGCGCGACGGCTGACAGAACGGCCGGGTCGGCATCCAGCAGATTGCGCGAGTCGGCCTTGGGAATGACAAGGCAATGTCCGCGTGACTGCGGGAAGATGTCCATCATCACCAGAACGGTATCGTCCTCGAACACTTTGTGGGCGGGAATTTCGCCGCGCAGGATTTTGGCGAAGATGTTGGAGGGATCATAGGTCATGGTTCACTCTGCCGGTTGTGCGATGTCCGGCTGGCCCTTCTGGAAGAAACGGAAGCGGAAGAAATTGAGGAATGCCAGGCCGGTAAAGGTGACCGGGACATAGCGAAAGCCACGGCGGATGAAGAACAGCGCGATAGCGACCGCCGTTTCCGCGCTCATGGCGCCTTTCCCCATGGACGAGGTGAAGGACGAGGGGACGATGTGGCGGTAGATCAGCGCATCCGAGCGATAAAAGCTCAGTGCAGTGGCCGCGAAGGCGCGCTTGGACAAGGAATAGGCCTTGAGTTCGTCCAGGCCCATATCACCGTGCAATTCGACTTCGGAGCCCAGGGCCCAGACTTCGGGCGGGGCGAGACGGGTTTTGCCGATTTCGGTGAAGAGTTCTGCCAGATCACGGAATGTCACGAAATTGGCATTCCAGCAGTCGTCAGTCTTGGCGCCGTGGGCCAGGATCAAGACGTCGGCAGCTTCGAGCTTGGCGCGCATGGCCGAGTAGTCGCCCGGGGTAAAGTCGATGCCGGACTTGGCGGTGTCGACGATGGCGCCCAGCCTGGAGAGCTTGGCGACCATGGCCGAGCCAAAAGCGCCGCTGGCTCCGGTGACCAGAAATCGGCGTCCCTCGATCTGGCAGGTGGTGCCCGCGAGCAGGTCAAAAACATTGGCGAAGGAGGAAAAGAAGTTGTGCGGGTAGACGTGATGCATGGCGTGGTAGTTGTTGTCTACCCAGAGCAGCCCCTGCTGCCCGCCCACCCGGTTCATCGACATGTGATTGTAGTCGAGGCCTTCCTCACGCAGCGTCATGACCAGCATGACAGTACGGATGACCACTACCAGGGCGATGGGGGGCCATGGGAAGACAAAAAGGAAAATCAGCGTTCCGGCCACCGAGGTCAGATATTCGGGCAGGATATGAAACCAGATATTGGCGCGGGCATAGGCCGGGTTGATCTGCATATCCAAGCCAAGGAACTTGTGATGGACCCAGTGCCAGGAGGACAGGCGGCGGAGCAAGGGAATGCGCGAGCCTTCCCACTGATGCAGCGTCCAGTGCAGGGCGTCAAACAGGGCGGTCGAGACCACGAAAGCCAGTGTGGCCTGCAGTGCAAATATGAAGATATCCCAGATCATGGCTACCTACATAGAGCCCCGGGGCCGTTGGGGGAAGGGTGGATCGACCCTCTGCCGGACTAGCGATCGGTACGGTCGCCCTTGCGAAACGGCGTAAACTGGTCGAGCACTTCCTGGTTGCGCTCCACCGACCGCCGTTCCTGCTCAAGGTAATCAG
>CAXBKI010000094.1:0-8335 GCA_963975955.1 uncultured Devosia sp. | reverse complement strand
TCTATGCCCGAATGAAGTTCGAAAGCGGCGTGCACCGGGTGCAGCGCGTACCGGCCACCGAAGGATCGGGTCGCATTCACACATCGGCGGCCACGGTGGCTGTGCTGCCGGAGGTGGAAGACATCGACATCGAGATCCGTCCCGAGGATATCCGCATCGACACCATGCGCGCTTCGGGCGCCGGCGGGCAGCACGTCAATACCACCGACTCGGCCGTGCGCCTTACCCACATTCCCACCGGTCTGGTGGTGACGTCGGCCATGAAGAGCCAGCATCAGAACCGCGCGCAGGCCATGGTGGTGCTGCGCTCGCGGCTTTATGAGATGCAGCGCGAGGAGCGCGACAGCGCGCGTTCGGCCGAGCGCAAGGGACAGGTGGGTTCCGGCGATCGCTCGGAGCGTATTCGCACCTATAACTTCCCGCAGGGCCGCGTCACCGATCACCGCATCACCGGCGAGGCGCTTGATGAGCTGATCGAGGCACTGATCACTGAAAACCAGGCGGCACAGCTGTCGGCCATGGAGCAGTCCAACTGAACCAGGCTCCGACCATTGGCGGATTGTGGCGCGGCTGGCGCGATGTGCTGAGCCGGCAGGGGTTTGCCACGGCGGCGCTGGACGCCAAATTGCTGACCCAGCACGGATTGGCGCTGACCGCGCTGGAGCTGGCCACAGGCGAAAACCTCGCCGTGACGGAAGCCGGTGTCGAACGCGTTGCCGGCCTGCTGCAGCGGCGATTGAGCGGCGAATCAGTGGCGCGCATCATTGGCGAACGCGAGTTCTATGGCCTGGCGTTTGGTCTGAACGCGGCGACGCTGGAGCCACGGCCGGATACCGAGCTGCTGGTCGACATGGCCCTTGGGGTGATGCCGGCCGACGGTCGGCTGCTCGACCTGGGGACGGGCAGCGGCTGCATCCCGATTGCGGTGCTGGCCAATATGGCCGGCATCAGCGCTGTCGGGGTCGATCTGAGTGACCTGGCGCTTGAAGCGGCACGCGCCAATGCGGCGCGGCATGGCATGAGCGACCGCCTGGAACTGCGACAGGGCGACTGGTTCGGTGCGCTGGCTCGTTCTGCTCCGACGGGGGAAGGCCCGGGCGAGGGGGAAAGCGGCGCGGTTCCTGGTGCGGCGGCATCGGGCCGGTTCGACCTTATCGTCTCCAACCCGCCCTATATCGCCTCGGCCGTCATCGAGACGCTGGCGGACGAGGTGCGTGATTTTGATCCGCGACTGGCGCTCGATGGCGGCATTGACGGGCTGGCGCCCTATCGCATCATCGCCGGCCAGGCGGCCGACTGGCTGGCCGCCTGGGGGCATGTGCTGGTCGAGATCGGCCACGATCAGGGTGCGGCAGTCGCCGGTCTGTTTCTGGAGGCCGGCTTTGCCGAGGTCAGTGTTCACCGTGATCTGGCAGGGCTTGATCGGGTGGTCTGGGCGCACCACGTCTGAGGTCGCGTCAGCACGATGGGGACAAGCGCGCAATTAATGCTGGCAAAGCTGGCGCAAACACTATAGTTTGTGCGTGCTGTCAACGGCGCATCATGAGCGCCACGGCGACATGCCACCCGACACTTCCGGATGCTGCAAGCAGCAGACCAGTTCCCGCATAGCCGGGAACAAGGCAGGATGGTTCGGAGCGCCGTGAGACGGTTTCGGTCTTCATGAAGCCAATTAGAGCCCTATGACTGAAGACTTCGGTCTTGGCGGGGAGCTGCCCGATCAGGCGTTGAGCCGGTCCGCCAGCAGTGTGACGCTTATTTTTCTAGAGTTAGATAAAGCGACCAGATGAGACCCAATAACCAGAACAACAAGAACCGGCAACGTGGCCGGAATGGCGGACGCAAGCACGTCAATCCGCTATCGCGCAATTTCGAGAGCAACGGTCCGGATGTGAAGGTGCGCGGCAACGCGGCCCATGTCGCCGAGAAATATCTGCAGCTCGCCCGCGATGCGCAGTCGAGCGGCGACTCGGTGATGGCGGAGAACTATCTCCAGCATGCCGAGCACTATTTCCGCATCGTTTCGAGCGCCCAGCAGGCCCAGAACGGCGTGCGCCCCGACGGGCAGGATGATGGCGATTTCGACGACGATATGCCCGAGATGAACTCGCGCTTCGCTTCGCCCCAGCCGCAACCGCAGCCACAGTCCCAGCAGGACAGTGACGAGCAGGGCGAGGGTGAACAGCGTGCCCCCCAGCAGGGCGAACAGCGGCCGCCGCGCAATGAGCGCAGCCGCCAGCGCCCTGACCGGGAACGGCCGGAGCGCGAACGCCCGGCGCCGGTTGCCGCAGCACAGGCCGAAGGCGAAGCGCCTGCCGGTGAGCAGCCCGCCACGAGCGGTGACGCTGCGCCTGCCGTCGACGCCAGTGCAGGCGAGGCTGAAGAGACGCGCAAGCCACGCGAACGCCGGCCCCGTCGTCGGCGTCCTGCCGGCGGTGATGCTGGCGCCGACCCGGCCAGTGCCGAGCAGCCCGATGTGGGTGAACTGCCGGCCTTTCTGACCGCCGGCAGCTCCAACGCGGCGGAATAAAGCGACCAGAATTTGACAATGCCGGGCCTCGGGCCCGGCATTGTTATGCCCGGGGGCTGGCGCGCACCTATAATTGCCGGGCCGTCATGTCCGGGCACGGGAAGGCGGCTTTGTCCCCCCGTCAGTTAACGGGTGCTACACTTTGCTTCGGTATTTTTCGGCCTTGGACAAGGCCGATCCCCGCTGTCGAAGTGATGCAATGACCTACCAGATCAAAATGCGGATCCTAGCACTCGCGGTCCTGACCTATGCGGCAATCGCCCTGGCGGTTTCGCCCGAAGTCTTTTTTGACATGATCCGATCCTATTTCAGTCAGGCGATGGTCATTCCCGTCTTTGGCAGCTTTGCGTTGCCGATTGTCGCCCTTGTCACGCATCCGCGCGCACCGCTGGCCTTCCTGCTCGATATCCTGCGCAATGGCGGGATACGGCTGCTGCTGGTGCTGTGCGGGTTCTCCATCGGCATGGCGGCGTTTACGACGCTCAAGCTTTCCATTCCCGATATCGTGCCCTTCTATGCCGACCAGTTCCTGGCCGATGCCGATGCCTGGCTGCATGGGGGCAATCCGGGCGACTATGCGCACGCCCTTGTCCCGGACTGGGCCGAGTATCCATTGGGCTATCTCTATGGACCTGTGTGGTTCATGCAGTGGTTTGCCTTGTTGGCCTTCGTCGCCCTGCAGGAAAACGCGCAATTACGGGCGCGCTATTTCTGGTCCATGGCCTTGTCGGTTTGCCTGATCGGGACAGTGGCTGCGACGGCATTTTCCTCCGTCGGCCCGATCTTCTATGCCGACTTCGTCGACCCGGTCCGATTTGAAAACCTCATGGCCTCCATCAAGGCGAGCGCCATAGGCGATCACATGGCACAGGCATCGGGCTATCTGCTGGCCAATTTCAACAACTATGACGGCGGCGCGGGCACGGGAATTTCGGCGATGCCGAGCATGCACCTGGCGGTCGTGACGCTGAACGCCTGTATGCTCGCCAGTCTCAACCGCATCTTCGGGCTCATTGCCTGGGTCTATGTCGCCCTGATCGAGCTTGGTTCGGTCTTTCTCGGCTGGCATTATGCGCTGGACGGCTATTTCTCCATCGCCGTGGTCAGTCTGATCTGGTGGGCCATTGGCAGGGTTTCGGCCTATGCGCCGCGCCATGTGAGCAGCCAGGCGGAAGCCTCTGCGGCCTAAGCGAACGCCTTTTGTGCCGCGCCTCTTTTGTTCGCCGTGGCGATACCTACATATTGGAGCGAAGGGATGCGCCGGAACCGGGCATTCCAACAAACGACGCTTCCGCCGTGTTCCCGGTGCCTTGATGGGCCGGGCTACGGGCGAGATCAGGAGAGTTGCATGAACATCGAAAAATACACCGAACGGGCCCGTGGGTTCATCCAGAGTGCCCAGACCATGGCGTTGGGCAAGGGTCACCAGCAGTTTGCGCCGATCCATTTGCTCAAGGTACTGCTCGATGACGAGCAGGGCATGGCCAATGGCCTTATCCAGCGCGCCGGCGGCGACGCCAAGAGCGCGCGGGCGGCCGTCGAGGCGGCGATTGCCAAGATTCCCAGCGTATCGGGTGACGGCTCCCAGCTCTATCTGGGGCGCGAACTGGCCCGCGTGAGAGACGGCCGAAAGTGCCGCCCAGAAGGCCGGCGACAGCTATGTGACGGTCGAGCGCCTTTTGCTGGCGCTGGTGGTGGAGAAAGATACCGATGCCGGCAAGATCCTGACCTCGGTCGGGGTGACCCCGCAGGGGCTCAACACGGCCATCGAGGAAATCCGCAAGGGCCGCACAGCCGATTCCGCCTCGGCGGAGAACAGCTATGACGCGCTCAAGAAATATGCCCGCGACCTGACCGAAGACGTGCGCGAAGGCAAGCTCGACCCGGTGATCGGCCGGGACGAGGAAATTCGTCGCACCATCCAGGTCCTCAGCCGCCGCACCAAGAACAATCCGGTGCTGATCGGCGAACCCGGCGTGGGCAAGACGGCGATTGCCGAAGGCCTGGCGATCCGGATCGTCAATGGCGACGTGCCGGAATCGCTCAAGAACAAGTCGCTGCTGTCGCTCGACATGGGCGCGCTGATCGCCGGCGCGAAATATCGCGGCGAGTTCGAGGAACGCCTCAAGGCCGTGCTCAACGAAGTGACGTCGTCGGAGGGCAAGATCATCCTGTTCATCGACGAGATGCATACGCTTGTTGGTGCCGGCAAGAGCGATGGTGCCATGGATGCCTCCAATCTGCTCAAGCCCGCATTGGCGCGTGGCGAACTGCATTGCGTGGGTGCGACGACGCTGGATGAATACCGCAAGCATGTGGAGAAGGACCCGGCCCTGGCCCGGCGCTTCCAGCCCGTCTTTGTCGATGAGCCGACCGTGGAAGACACCATTTCCATTCTGCGCGGGCTCAAGGAGAAGTATGAACTGCACCACGGCATCCGGATTTCGGACTCTGCGCTGGTCAGCGCGGCAACGCTGTCGAACCGCTACATCGCCGACCGCTTCCTGCCCGACAAGGCCATCGACCTGATGGACGAGGCAGCGGCGCGCCTGCGCATGGCTGTCGACAGCAAGCCCGAGGCGCTGGATGAACTGGATCGGCGCATCATGCAGCTCAAGATCGAGCGCGAGGCGCTGCGCAAGGAAGAGGACGAGGGCTCCCGGTTGCGGCTGGAGCGGCTTGAAACCGAACTGGGCGGCCTGGAAGAACAGGCCCAGGGTCTGTCGGCCAAGTGGCTGGCGGAAAAGGAACGCCTGCACGGCAGCCAGAAGCTCAAGGAAGAGCTCGACGGCGCGCGCAGCCAGCTCGAAATTGCCCAGCGGCAAGGCGATCTGGCCAAGGCGGGCGAGCTGGCCTATGGCGTCATTCCGGACCTGGAAAAGCGCATTGCCTCGGCCGAAGACAGCAATGGCGACGGCAAGCCCGACGCCTTGATGGCCGCCGAAGTGGTCACCGCCAGCGACATCGCCCAGGTGGTGAGCCGCTGGACGGGCATTCCGGTGGACCGCATGCTGGAAGGCGAGCGCGAAAAGCTGCTGCATATGGAAGATTCGCTGGGCGCCCGCGTGATCGGCCAGGCCGAAGCCGTGGCGGCAGTGGCCAGGGCAGTGCGCCGCTCGCGGGCTGGCTTGCAGGATCCGAACCGGCCCATTGGCTCGTTCATGTTCCTCGGGCCCACCGGCGTCGGCAAGACCGAGCTGACCAAGAGCCTGGCCCAGTTCCTGTTCGATGACGAGACGGCCATGGTGCGGCTTGACATGAGCGAGTTCATGGAAAAGCACTCGGTGGCCCGCCTGATCGGCGCGCCTCCCGGCTATGTCGGCTATGAGGAGGGCGGATTGCTCACCGAAGCTGTGCGGCGTCGCCCCTATCAGGTCGTGCTGTTCGACGAAATCGAGAAGGCGCATCCGGACGTGTTCAACGTCCTGCTGCAGGTGCTCGATGACGGGCGGCTGACCGACGGACAGGGACGAACGGTCGACTTCCGCAATACCGTGATCATCCTCACCTCCAATCTGGGGGCCGAATATCTGGTCGACCTCAAGGACGGGGAATCGGTGGAGCTGGTGCGCGGCAAGGTGCTCGACATGGTCAAGGCGGCGTTCCGGCCCGAATTCCTCAACCGCGTCGACGAGATCCTGCTGTTCCACCGGCTCGGTCGCGAACATATGGGCGCGATCGTCGATATCCAGTTCGGGCGGCTGCAGGAGCTGCTCAAGGAGCGCGATATCAATCTTGAGCTGACGCCGGCGGCCCGTGCCTGGCTGGCCAATGAGGGCTATGATCCGGCCTATGGCGCCCGCCCGCTCAAGCGGGTTATCCAGCGCGCGGTGCAGGATGGGCTGGCCGAGGAAATCCTGGCCGGTCGGGTCAGGGATGGCAGCAAGGTGGTTGTCGATGCCAATGATACCAGCATCGTCCTCTATCCTGGCGAACTGGCGGATGCCGCAGCCTGATTGAGAAGGGGCCGGTCGAAAGACCGGCCCTTTTTTGTGTTGAAGCGGCGTGAACTTCGAGCTAGAACAAAGCAAGAACGAAAAAAGGGCGGCAAATGGCTGAACAGATCGACTATGTGGAATTTCCGTCAACCGACCGCGCCGCGACCACTGCGTTTCTCGGGGCGGCCTTTGGCTGGGGCACGATCAGCTACGGCTCCGACTATGACGCGATCACGGGCGCCGGCATCGATGGGGGTGTCGACCAGGCGGATGGCAAGGTCGCGGCGACCATGGCCATCATCCGCACCGATGATCTCGACGCCGCCCAGCAGCGCGTCATTGCTGCGGGCGGGGTTATCACCAGGGCCCAGTTCGACTTTCCGGGTGGCCGGCGGTTTCACTTCCGTGAACCGGGCGGCAATGAGATGGCGGTCTGGATGACCCGCTGAGGCCGGACTGACCGGAACAGACGGTGCGCTGGTCGGCGTTGGCCGATCAGCCGAGCCCTGCGCGGGCTGCCGGCGCACCGGACCTCGCCCTTTCCCAGGCGCTAATTGGCCAGGGCCAGGGAAACGGGCGCGGCCTGACGCTCCATCAAGTCGTCGATCTGCGCCATGGTCTGGGCAAACTGGCCCTTGTACTGCTGGGCAAGGACATTGTCCTTGGGCAGCTTGACGCTGAGGGGATCGACCAGATTGCCGTTGATCTTGATCTCGAAATGCAGGTGCGGGCCGGTAGACTGGCCCGTCGAGCCGACATAGCCGATGATCTGGCCTTGTCGCACATGGCTGCCCACGGAAATTCCGTCGGCATAGCGCGACATGTGGCCATAGGCGGTTTCATAGCCGTTGACGTGCTGGATCTCGACCTTGTTGCCGTATCCGGACTGCCATTTGTAGTATTTGATCACGCCATCGCCGGCGGCGTAGATCGGGGTGCCCGAGCGGGCGGCCAGATCGACGCCGGTGTGCAGCTTGCGGGTATGGAAAATGGGATGAATGCGGTAGCCGAAGCGCGACCGGAGCACGCCGCCGCCTTCCAGCGGACGACGGGTCAGGAAGCGCTTGCCGGTTTCGCCGTCCGCATCATAGAAGTCCACATTCCCGTCATCGGTGCCGAAGCGGTACAATTTGCGCGTGGTCGAGCCCAGGGTGAGCGCGACATAGAGCAGTTCTGCCCGGCCATCTGCATCGGGCGCGGTTTCGAGGATTTCGATGCCATCGCCGGCGCTGATCTTTTTGGTCAGGTCGACGTCATAGGCATACATGCCGATGATGCGCTCGATGGTGGCGTCGTCCAGTTCGTGCTTGCGGCCGGTTTCCCAGATCGAGCGATAGACGCTGGGCAGGTTGGCAACATTGATCTCTTCGGTGTCCTCGTCGGGGAATTCGACGAAGTCCGGCTCGATGCCGAGCACGTACTGGCCCGTATCGGTCAGCGCGACGGTGGCTTCGTAAGTGTAGCTGCCGTCTTCGCGCGGCTCATAAAGGCTCAGGCGATAGGGTACCAGGCTGGTCGCCTCGCGGTTGAGCGGGCCGTACAGAATGCGCAGGCGTGTCTTGGCCTGCAGCTTGGTGGTCCGCAGCACATTGCGCAGCGCGTCAATCACCAAAGCCGATTGGGTGGCCGAAAAGCCGTTGCGGCCGAGCACGTCGGGCAGGGCGGCAGCCTCCCGCAAGGTCACGAAACGTTCGGAGCGGCCCAGTCCGGCCTCGGCGGCCACGGTGGTCTTGGGCACGACGGTGACGTTCTCGGCGACACCGCCGATCGTGCTGCCGTCGTCCAGGCGACCAAGGTCGCGCACGCTGGGGCCGAGTGCGGCATAGGCCATTGTCGGCGTGCCGCCAACAATGGAGGTGCTGGAGTC
>CAXBKI010000093.1:0-8339 GCA_963975955.1 uncultured Devosia sp. | reverse complement strand
GCGATGTTGTGATCGAAAGGCGACTTGGGCAGCTTCCACTTTGTGAGAGTGTAAACATATCCGGTAGCGAGTGCGACCAACCCGGCCATGCCAACAACTGCAGGCACTGGCAACATTGTCCAGGATACAACCCCAAACAGCCAAACAAGGGTCATCACAAAAAGCGCTCTGCGAATGATCGCCCACTGCACCTGGGACATCTCTTGCTCCTTCCGATATGGCTGAAAATATCTCACTTGGCTGCCGCACTCGATTTTGGCGTTTTAGCGATTAAGATACTGTGACACATGCTTTATCGGCATAGTCTGATTGCTTCTTCAGGACTTCGACGGTGCCGCCATGTTTCATCTCGAAAGGCATACCGGGCGCAAAAGTCGCCTTCGATTTAGGCCGACCGGCGGCGGCTGTCGGGACTTCGACTTCTCACGGTGGCCCCAAACTCCGGCGCTTCTATGCGACGCTTTCCGAAAGCTTGAACGGAACAAATATGCCGGTCGTGCCCATGGTCACACGGCGACGTGCAGCCGCTTCGGTATCGTCGTAGCGATCAATGGCCCATGACAGTGCCAGCGCAAGTTCGAACACCTCCTCGCCGGTGAGCCCGGCAACGGCCTGACCGGCATGCTGGGCCGTGCGCAGCAGGCGCGCGGTCTCGTCAATCAGCGGCCTGTTGGCCTCATTGAGGGAGGCGGATGAATCGGTATGCGCCGATGCAAGGCAATGGGGCAGGTCGTGCCAGACGTGCAGCCGCCAGGCCAGCCCAATCAGCCATTCCGCCAGCGCGCGACCCGGCTCCAGCGTTTGCGACAGTGCCTGTCCGTGCGCCAGCGCGTGGTCGATGCTCAATTGAATGACCGCCACCAGCAGATCATCGCGGGTCGGAAAGTTCCGGTAAAGGGTGGCGTTTCCGACCCCGGCCAGCACGGCAATATTATCCAGCGGTGCCAGCACCCCTTCGGCCTCAAACACCTGCTGCGCCGCCGCCAGGATTGCTTGCCGGTTCTGCAGGGCATCGGCACGCGGGCGCCGGGCTTTGGGCGCCGTTTCAGCGGGCTTTCGTGTCACAGGCGCAGGCGTCATCCGTCCCTCCTTGAATAAGTGGGGGAGGTCCCCATATAAAAATAGCGGGGACAATCCCCACTTAAATAGAGAGTTCAGATGGAAAAGTCACTCGACGGCCGGACAGTGTTGATAACTGGTGCAAATGGCGGCCTTGGCGAACAGTTCGTAGTCCAGGCACTGGAGCGCGGTGCGCGCAAGGTCTATGCGGCTGCACGTAAACCGCGCCACTGGGACGGCGCCCGCGTTGAGGCGCTGGCGCTCGACATCACCGATCCCAAGGCCATCGCCGCTGCGGCGGAAACGGCACGGGATGTCGACCTGCTGATCAACAACGCGGCCATTGCCCCTGCCGGCGACTCTATGGCGGGTCCCGAGGACGAACTGCGGCGAATTTTTGAAACCAACTTTTTCGGCTCGCTGCGCATGGCCAATGCCTTTGCCCCGATCCTGGCCGGTCATGGCGGCGGAACCATCCTCAACATCCTGTCGGCCGCAGCCTGGATCGGGCTGGGAACCGGATATTCGGTATCAAAGGCGGCCTTGTGGTCTGCAACCAATGGCCTGCGGTTCCAATTGCAGGGTCAGAACACCCAAGTCATCGGCCTCCTCGTCGGCATGATCGATACGCCGATGGGATCGCGCTGGGACGTGCCGAAAGTGAGCGCCGCAAGCGTCGTGGCGCAAGCCTATGATGGTGTCGCCAATGGCGCGATGGAAGTGCTGGCCGATGAGACGACGCGTGGGCTCAAATCCATGCTGAACCGCAAGGGCGAGGAGCTTTACCCCATGCTTCACGAACAGCTCGCCTTCTTCAAGCCCTGACCATAGCAGCGTCTCCTGAACCACATGTCGCTTTCGGCCTCAGTCCGGCTGAAAGCCCTGTGTCCTGCCAGAGCCAGCTTTCGGGAAGCCAGTCGCAAAGTCTGAACGACCGCTACGGGGGCGTTCCGGCCGGCAGTTTCGGGGTGGATTGCGCATTGACGGGTTTTGGATCAGCGGGTCGGAAAAGCAGACATGAGGCGACCGGCAGATTGGGGCCCGGTTGTTGCCGACAGGAACACGGTTGTTCTGTCGCAAGAAACTGCCCTGTCGTATTTATGAATTAGTGCGAGCGTTTCCTCCGTGGATTTAGGAGTCAGGCGACGCGCCCATTGCTTTCAGCCACTTCCGCAGCCGCCCGCGCGCATTGGCGTAAGGCGATGAGGTGTTAAACTGAATCATGCGCCCCATCGTCCATTTGCCGTACCATGGGCGGCCATATAAATCGTCATCGCTACGCGTCTCGATCAGCGAGACAATCCGCACCTTTGCCCCAGCCAGACGCTCGACAAGTTGCGGAAAAGGGAAGCCTTCGTAGTCGCGATAGAATTTCTGAGCGAGGCGGCCGAGTTCATTCCACTTGAACCCGGTTTCCGGTAGATCGAATGGCTCGCCCGCCGCGTCTCGGTCAAGCCATTTCAGGACCAGCTCATTCCACCCCACCAGATAGGCGACGAGATTGGCAACGCTAATCTGGGTCCCTTTCACATGGCCTTCCAAGCTGCATTGATCGACCACTGATAGCGGCACGTCGTGTAGCCCTTTGTTGAGCTTATCGAAGCTTGAATTTATTGCTTCGAGCAGTTCGTCCTTGTTCGTCGGAACAGCCATGCTTTCCTGCCTTGTCGCGGGCAAAACTGCAGCGCGCTTTGCCCAAGTTCTATGTCTAGTTTGTGATGTCGCGATCAAACGCACGAAGGGTCGAAATGTCGTCGGCTGCTCACATTCGGCAACGCTGCCAATATCTGCGTTCCAATGCCATCCTGATTCCCTAAAGACAGCCGGTCGCCAAAAAGCTGCTTCAATGTCGAAAACTGCATATGCGGTTCGTCGCTATTGCGTAGATACGAAAGGTGACCAGTGACCGGAATTAATTTTGCCTGCCAATGCAATGCCGTTCATATCGTTGGGCGGGGGCGACCTATTGTCAGCTCGGCGTGCTACTGCTCAGATTGTCAGGCAGCCAGTAAGGTTCTCGCGTCAGGTAGGAAAGGTCCACCGCTGGCAGGCAGCGACTGCGGAACGCGTGTCGTGCTTTTCAGAAAAGACAGGGTGTCCTTTTCCAAGGGTAACGACCTGCTGGTCGAGGCGCGTCTGAAGCCTGACAGCGCCACGCGCCGCGTGGTCGCCAGTTGCTGCCGCACTCCAATGTTTCTTGAATATACCAAGGGGCATTGGATCAGCCTATACGCAAATACGACTGGGGAAGCCCCGCCCGTTGCAATGCGAACTATGACCAAAGACCGCCCACCCGGCGCTGAGCTCCCGACTGACGTCCCGAATTACACCGAATTTGGCGGACGTTTCATGGCCAGGCTATTGTGGGCGTGGGTAAAGATGGGTTTCCGATCTCCCAAGCTACCTGCTCTGAAACCCATCGATATCCAATGACAATTTTACTCGATACGAACGTCGCAGTGGGAGCCCGTCGCGTGCTTCCATGTCGGACAAGGTGGCCAGTTTTCTGACAGGTCCGGCAGCGCATCTCGGCGAAAAATCAACCACCGGCCGGTCAGCTGACACTGGCAAAAGCGACGTTGCGGCACAATGCCCGGCGACGTTTAGGTGCTGCCATTTGACCTGTTCCAAACAGGGGTAAATGGCGGTGGTGAGGGCTGGCAGTTTGGTTCGCCAACGGCAACAATGTCAGTCGGGCGGCGCGTCTTGCCGCCCGACGAGCTCTTAGCCGATCAAGCGCAGACCTGCATTTTCGAACGCGTAGCCGTCACCAATCCGAGGCGGCGTGACAGCTCTTGAAAACCGAACCTGGTGTAGAAAGTAACTGCCTGCGCATTGTCGGTGTAAACCTCAAGCTCAAGCTCAGGGGGCCCCGCGGGTCGCGCCGCTGGTCGCCAGGCTACGCCGCCTCCGATGGGCGTTTGCGGTTCTGCACAATCATGGCGACCTCGGCCGTGTGACGGGTGCCCCAGTCGCACATCGGCGCGAGAACCTTGGTCAGTCCCTGGCCGAATGCGGTCAGTTCGTATTCGACATGCGGCGGCACCGTCTGGAAATCAATGCGACGGATGACGCCATCATCCGTCAGTTCCTTGAGGTGCTGGATCAGCATCTTCTCGCTCACATTGGTAACGAGCCTGCGCAGTTGACCGGTGCGTTTGGGTCCGCCGGCCAGATGATAGACGATGAGCGGCTTCCACTTGCCGCCCAGGATGGCAAGAACCGCCTCGAGGCCGCATTGGAAATTCGTCTCGCTCATGTCGGTCTCCGAATTTTGACACTTACCAAATAGTCGGTACTGGTTTTGTAGTGTGGTTTGTCCTAGCTGGATTGCACGACAATGTCGACACGCAAAAAGTCCAAAGGAAATCATCATGGCCAAGATACTGGTAACCGGCGCAACCGGTAATATCGGTCGAAAGACTCTCCAGCAGCTTCTCAAGCGGCTCCCCGCCAGCGATCTGGTAGGCCTGGCCCGCGATCCCGCCAAGGCGGCCGATCTGGCCGACGCGGGGATCGACATCCGCCAGGGCGACTATTTCGACCATGACGGGCTGGTTCGCGCCTTCAAGGGGATCGACAAGCTGATGCTCGTCTCCGCCACGGCCTTTACCGATCGCAACACCCAGCACCACAATGCCATCAGCGCGGCGCGACAGGCGGGCGTCAGCCACATCGTCTATATGCCGATCATCCATCAGGCCGGATCCGGCTTTGCCCTGCCCGATATCGCCGAGCAGGACCAGTTCGTTGCGGACCAGCTGAAGGCCTCCGGCCTCGCCTATACCCTGGTCGCCCATCCGCCCTTTATCGAGAGCATCCCGTTCTACCTGGGCGGCAACGCGCTGGAGACGGGGGTGCACACGCCGGCCGGCTCGGGCAAGGCGGGATTTGCCAGCCGTGACGACCTGGCGGAGGCGCATGCCGTTGTGCTCAGCCAAGACGGACACGCCTACAAGTCTTACGCGCTCTATGGTGATCCTGCCGTCTCCTTCGCCGATATCGCCCGGATCCTGTCCGATGTCAGCGGCAAGCCGGTGCCCTTTGTTGCCGGCACCGATCAGGACTATATCGACCACCTCATGGCCGCCGGTCTGCCCGAGCCGGCTGCCCGCTTCGCACTTGGCTGGGTAGAGGGCATCAACGCGGGCGCATGGAGCGGCAAGACGAGCGACCTCGAGCAGCTCATCGGTCGCAAGCCGATGACGGTGGCCGAGTTCCTGCGCCGCGATCATGCTGCACGCCAGGCTTGAGACGGGGGCGGGGTCCGGCTCCTGGCCTCGCAGAGGCGTGAGACCAGCAGGTCGATGAAGTGGCGCACCTGTGGCTCAAGCAGGCGCCAGGTCGTTTTCATCCAGAAAACGCGGCAAATGGGCGATCCCCAAGCCACAAAGAGCCGCGCCGCGGATGGCTTCGCCGGTATCGAGCCGCAAGCGGCTGCGGCCGGTCGCGCTCTGATGCTCGTTTACCCGACGGGCGAATGCCGTTCATCCCAGCCACTGGCCTTGCAGCGCGCGTCGAATTCCCTGGCGAGCTGGGCGAGGGTAATTTCGCCCAGCCGGTCCATCAGCTGGCGTTCGGCGATCTCGAGCGCATCGACCACCGTCTCGTTGACGATTGCCTCCACCGCACAGCTGGGATTTTCATTGTCAATGCCGATGGCGAAAAGTCGCTTGGTGCCAAGAGCAAGGTGAATGTCGCGCAGGCTGATCGATGAGAGGTCGCCATCGATCTTCCAGCCGCCATGGGGGCCGGTCTCCGAGCGCACGAAACCTGCCTCGCGCAGGCCGGCCAACGTGCGCCGGACAACCGAGGACTGGGTGCCGAGCATCTGGGCGATCTGCTCGGACGTGAAGCCCTTCTCGTGTCGCGCCATATGCAGCAGTACGTGCAGCATGCGCGAAAATCGGCTGTCCTGTCTCATCGGCGTCCAATCCTGGTTTGATCAGGGCGCCAGCGATGGCGCGCCGGCTCCTGCCAGCATAGCTGATCGTAACATCATAAGCTACAGACGGTTGACAGCGCGGAAAAATTCGTGCCTTTAAAAGATACAGATAGGCCGGCACGCTGTTTTCCGGCCTTGGATCATCTTCAAAAGGACTGACGATGAGAACCATCGGCTTGGCGATCACCCTTGCGGTGATGCTCTCCACCCACGCCCATGCCCAGGACGGGTCCAGCGCTCTCGCATACGGAAATTCCAGCAGCCGGGGCCCTGTGCCGCTCGACGCGGCCTTGCCCCGGCATGCCGTCGCGAAGCCGCTTGATGCCGGCGTCATCAAGCTTGGCAGCAACGCTTGGGCTGCCGGGCTCGACCAGCATGCCGGGAAAACTGCCGCGCCTGCCGGGCAACCGGCAGAGACCGCCCGCTGAACGCCATCAGGAATGTCTTTTATGCAATCCCAAAATTACCTTTCCCCGGCATCGGCCCAGACAGCACTGCCGCACCGCCGATGGACGCTGGCCGTGCTCTACCTTGCCATGGCGATGAACCTGCTCGATGTCACCATCGTCAATGTCGGCCTGCCGGCCATGCAGTCCGGATTGGGCGCCAGCTCGACCCAGATCGAGTGGGTGTCCGCGATCTACGTTCTGGCCTTTGCGCTCGGCCTCCTGCCATTTGGGCGGCTGGGCGACATAGTGGGTCGAAGGACCATGTTCATCGGCGGGGTTGCGGCCTTTACCCTGGCGTCCCTGCTGTGCGGGATCGCGGGGTCAATCGAGCTGCTCATCGCCGCCAGATTGCTCCAGGGCATCGCCGGCGCCGCCATGGTGCCGCAGGTATTGGCCCTGATTGCCGTGATCTTTCCGCCCGAAGAAAAGCCCATGGCCTTCTCGCTGTTCGGGGTAATCGGCAGCCTGTCGTCTGTGGCAGGCCCTCTGATCGGCGGCGCGCTGATCACCGCCGACATCGCCGGGCTGGGATGGCGCGCCATCTTCGTGATCAACCTGCCGCTGGGTCTTATCGCTATCGCAGGCAGCATGCGCCTTGTGCCGCCGACCCCGGCCAAGCCCCATATCAGACTGGACGGCATCGGCATTGCTGTCTTCGCCATCACCACCCTGCTTGCCGTGTTCCCGCTGATCGAAGGCCGCGCCTATGGCTGGCCCTGGTGGATACTGGCCATGCTTTGCCTCGCCCCGGTTTCGGCGGGTATTTTCCACGCCTGGGAACGCCGCCAGGCCCGTCGGGGCGCTGCCGAGCTGGTGCCGGCCGCATTGCTGGGCAATCGCGACTTTCTGCTGAGCCTTTTGAGCATCACCCTGTTCTTCTCCGGCATTCCCGGGCTCTTTCTGGTGCTCGCCATCATGCTGCAGTCCGGCTTCGGCCTGTCGGCCCTTCAATCGGGCCTGGCGACGATGCCGTTCCCATTGGGAGTCATGATCGCTTCTGTTGCATCTGGGCGCCTGGGCGCCGGCCTGCTTCGTCCGCGCGTGGCTGTCGGGTCCCTGCTGCTCGCCATTGGCATGACCTGCCTCCACGTCACCTTGTCGGCCCTTGCCGAGCCGCTGCATTGGTCCGGATTGTTCCTGCCGCTTCTGATCTGCGGCCTGGGGATGGGCGTGGCCATTTCGGCCCTGTTCCAATCGGTCATGAACGGTGTCCCCGCCGACCATTCCGGGGCGGCCTCCGGCGCGCTGCAGGCGTTCCAGCACATCGGCGGGGCGCTGGGCATAGCCATCACCGGGCAGGTGTTCTTCTCCAGCCTCGCCGCCGCCGGCGCGGCAGACTTCGCTCGGGCCGCCGCCGGGTCGGTCTGGTATCAGATTGCAATCTTCGTGCTCATCGCCCTGGCCAATGCCGTGATGGCCATGCGCGCCGCCCGATCAGCGCAGAAAGGATCCGCGCCATGACCTCAAAGACACCATCCGAGCAGTTCTGGGAACGGCACTATCGTGGCCTGCAGCGTCCTCCCACCGGCAGGCCCAGCGCGGTTCTGGTCGAATATGCATCCAAGCTTTCCCCTGGTCGCTCTTTGGACCTGGGCTGCTCGCGGGGTGACGACGTCATCTGGCTGGCCCGCCAGGGATGGCAGTCGACGGGGGTGGACGTTTCGCCCCACGCCGTCCAGACCGCTACCGCCCGGGCCGCCGCGGCTGGTGTCAGCGACCGCACCCGTTTCGAGGCCCATGACCTGTCCGTGCGCTTTCCGGGCGGCTCGTTTGACCTGGTGAGCGCCCTGTTCTTCCAGTCGCCCGTCGAGTTCCCGCGAGAGGCGGTGCTGCGGCGCGCCGCAGCCTCGGTAACGGCCGGCGGCCTGTTGCTGATCGTCGACCAT
>CAXBKI010000092.1:0-8477 GCA_963975955.1 uncultured Devosia sp. | reverse complement strand
AAATGCTATGGCCACGGGACCGGCGGGGAGCCGGCGGCAACCAGCGCGACCCGCAATGGCACCGTCATCCAGATCCCGTGGTCGGTGGGCCGGACCTATCGCGAGGTCGGGACCACCGAAGTGCGCGACTACTTCCTCACGACCGTCGCGGGCGTGCTCGATGCGCCCGTCTCGGCCGATCTGCCCGAGCAGGTGGAGATGATCGTGGGCCGCGATGCATCCGGTCTGGTCATTCACCTGATCAACCAGACCGGCGCGCGGCGGAAGTCGTTCGGCCCGCATGTGCCGGTTGACGGCGGCAAGCTGCGCATCAAGGGAGCGGCCGGTAGCGCCGAGCTGCTGGTGTCAGGCGGCGCCGCCAAGATCACCCAGACCGATGGCGGCATCGAGATCGCCCTGCCCCGCCTCGAACTGAATGAAGTGATCCGGGTACCGCTCGCGCAGTGACAGCGCTGCCGGGCCGGCTCAGACCGGCCCGGCTCCATCGATCTTTGGAGGAATATCGTGGCCGACCTAACCATAGCCAGGGCAGACAAGTTCTACGGCGCCTTCCATGCGCTCAAGCAGGTGTCCGTTGCCATCAGGGAGGGGGAATTCGTCATTCTGGTCGGCCCCTCGGGCTGCGGTAAATCCACACTGCTGCGCATGATCGCGGGCCTCGAAGAGATCAGCGGCGGCGACATCGAAATCGGCGGTCGCGTCGTCAACGATCTGCCGGCCAAGGAGCGGGACATCGCCATGGTGTTTCAGAACTACGCGCTCTATCCCCACATGACGGTGGAAAGGAACATGGCCTTTTCACTGCGGCTCAAGAAGATGCCGCGCGAAGAAATCGACAGGCGCGTGGCCCACGCCTCGGAAATCCTCGGTCTCGACGCCCTGCTGCAGCGCTATCCGCGCCAGTTGTCAGGGGGCCAGCGCCAGCGGGTGGCCATGGGCCGCGCCATCGTCCGCGACCCCTCCGTATTCCTGTTCGACGAACCCCTGTCCAATCTCGATGCCAAGCTGCGCGTGCAGATGCGCTCCGAGATCAAGGCGCTGCACCAGCGCCTGAAGACCACAACCGTCTATGTCACGCACGATCAGGTCGAGGCCATGACCATGGGAGATCGTATCGTGGTCATGCATGACGGTGTCGTGGAGCAGTTCGGTACCCCCATGGAGCTGTACGACCGGCCGTCCAATATTTTCGTCGCCAGCTTCATCGGCTCGCCGGCCATGAATATCCTGTCCGGCACGGTGGAGAGCCAGGACGGGGTCAATTGCTTTCGCAGCGCCGCGGGGGCGGTCTGGCCGCTGCCCGCCGGTGCCGCGGTAACTCCCGGCCAATCGATATCCTATGGCATTCGTCCCGAGCAGATCACGCTGGAAGGCGGCAATATCACCCTGCGCGTCGAGGTGGTCGAGCCCACGGGGGCAGACACGCTGGTGCATGGTCGCTGTGGCGACGAGGCCATCACGGTCTATTTCCGGCAGCGCATCGACCTCAGGCCGGGCCAGCAGCTCGCCGTGGCGGTCGATGCCAGCGTCGCCCACCTGTTTGACGGCGCGACGGGTGTGCGATTGAACTAGCAGCGGCCCGATCCCTGTTTCCCCATCCAGGCCGGCGGGAAAACAGGGAAGCGGCGCGGGACTTTATCAGGTCAACGATGCCATGAGGCGGTCGATGCCGGCCTGGGCACAGGCGCTGTCCTGATCGGGGGTGCCCGAGCTGACGCCCACGGCGCCCACGACCTCGCCATCCACGGTGATGGGAATTCCCCCGCCCACCACCATCAGCCGGCCGCCAATGGCCGAGTTGATGCCATAGGCCGGCTTGCCGGGCTGGCTCGCGGTCCCGTAGCTCTCGGTGGTACGTTTGGCGCCGGCGGCGGTGAAGGCCTTGTCCTGGGCAATGGTGGTGCTGGTCACCTTACCGCCATCCATGCGCTCGAAGGCGACGAGCTGGCCGGATTCATCGGTGATGGCGATGCACATCGGCACGCCGATTTCATCGGCCTTGTCCCGCGCCCCTGCCAGAACGATCCGGGCTTCGGCCAGACTGATGCGCTTGATGGTCAACATGGGGTTTTCCTTGGCTGGGGCTGTGTGGGCGTCACTATAGCGCCGAACGGCGTTTCTTTGGCGGAGCAAAACGGATAATCATCTGTTCCCTGGAAGAAAGAGTGCGGCATGGCGGAACTGGGCGATCTGGAAGTCTTCACCAAGGTGGTGACGAACCGCAGCATGTCCGGCGCGGGCCGCCTGCTGGGCATGTCGCCCGCCATGGTCTCCAAGCGGATCAAGCGGCTCGAGGAGCGCCTGGGCACGCGCCTGTTGCAGCGCACCACCCGGCAGATCACGGTGACCGAAGCCGGACAGCTGTTCTACGACCGGGTGGTCAATGTCATCGCCGGACTGGAAGAAGCCGAACAGCTGGTGTCCGGGCGCTCGGCAGAGATCACCGGGACATTGCGCATTTCCGCGCCCACCTCGTTTGGCCGCATGCATATCGCGCCGCACCTGCTCAAATTCATGACGGCGCATCCGCGGCTGGCCGTCGACATCATTCTCTCGGACGAGTTCGCCGATATCGTGGCCGGCGGCTTCGACCTGGCGGTGCGCATCGCCGAGCCGCAGGATTCCAGCCTGGTTTCGCGCAGGCTCGTGCCGGCACGACGCATGCTGTGTGCCGCGCCGGACTATCTGGCCCGGCATGGCCAGCTGACCAGCATTGCCGATCTGGACCGCCACCAATGCCTGCCCGCGCATAATGGCGACCCCTGGCGACTGCACGGACCGGACGGCGCGCTGATCTATCGGCCCAAGGGCCAACTGGCCACAAATTCGAGCGAGGTGGTGCGCGAAGCGGTGATCGGCGGGCTGGGAATAGCCCTGCGCTCGACATGGGACATCGGCGAGGAACTGCGGAGCGGGCGGCTGGTGCAGGTGCTGCCGGACCATCACGGTTCGCCCAATATCTGGATCTCCGCGGTCTATCCGAGGCGGCGCTTCCTGCCGGCAAAGGTTCGTTCCTTCATCGATTATCTGGCTGCCCTCTACGCCCCCGTGCCGCCCTGGGAGGCCTGAGCAGGCCATTATCTCCCGCGAGGAACAAGTCATTCAACATTTTTGACCATTGAGTCGCTTATCCGGCTTCGGCAGCATCGTCTTTGCATAAAGGAGGCGACTACATGCCAAGAACCATCGTCAACGCGCTTTCCATCGACGACGCCCTTCATCGCTTCCTGGTCGAGGATGCCCTTCCCGGCACCGGGGTATCGCCGGCGCAGTTTTTCGCGGGGTTGGCCGGGCTGGTGCGCGACTTCGCGCCGAGAAATCGCGCGCTGCTGGCCGTACGCGACACCATGCAGCAGCAGATCGACGACTGGCATCGCGCCCACAAGGGACAGCACGACGCCGCCGCCTACCGCCAGTTCCTGGGTGCGATCGGCTACCTGTTGCCCGAACCGGCAGATTTCGTGATTTCAACGAGCCATGTTGATCCCGAGATCGCTACTCTCGCCGGGCCGCAATTGGTGGTGCCGGTGATGAATGCGCGCTTTGCGCTCAACGCCGCCAATGCGCGCTGGGGCTCGCTATACGACGCCCTTTACGGCACGGACGCCATTGCGGGGCAGCCCGAGGGAGCGCCGGGCGGGTATGACAAGCGGCGCGGCGCCAAGGTCAGTGCCTGGGCCCGCGACTTCCTCGACCGCAGCGTGCCGCTGGCCGGGGTCAGCTGGAGCGCCATCGCCGGGCTGACGGTACAGTCGGGCGCACTGCTGGCAAACGATGGCGCAAATGCCTTTGCGCTCAGCGATGGCCGTCAGTTTGTGGGCTTCCAGGGGCCGGCTGCCACGCCCACCTCGATCCTCCTGCGCCATAACGGCCTGCATATCGAGATCGTCCTCGACAGCGCTACCGGGATTGGCCAGTCCGACCGCGCCGGCATTGCCGACGTCCGTCTCGAAGCGGCGGTGACGACGATCATGGACTGCGAGGACTCCGTTGCCGCGGTCGATGCCGCCGACAAGGTTCTTGTCTACCGCAACTGGCTGGGCCTGATGGATGGGAAGCTGGAGGAAACCATCGTCAAGTCGGGCCGCATGCTGGCTCGCCGTCTCATGGCGGACCGGGTGTTTGAAGGGGCTGATGGCAGCCAGCTGCCGGTCAAGGCGCGTTCATTGATGCTTGTGCGCAATGTGGGGCACCTGATGACGACCGATGCGGTGCTCGATGAAGCCGGGCAACAGATCCCCGAAGGCATTCTCGACGCTCTGGTGACCGCGATGATCGGCATGCATGACGTCGGCCCGGCGGGACGGCGCGCCAATTCGGCGGCAGGATCGATCTATGTGGTCAAGCCCAAGATGCATGGTCCTGACGAGGTCGCGTTCGCCTGCGAGATTTTCACGCGGGTCGAAACGGTGCTGGGGCTGGCGCCCAACACGGTAAAGATCGGCATCATGGATGAGGAGCGACGCACGACGGTCAACCTCAAGGCGGCCATCCACGCGGCGCGGCAGCGTGTCGTGTTCATCAACACCGGGTTCCTCGACCGGACCGGCGACGAGATCCATACCTCGATGGAAGCCGGACCGATGGTCCGCAAGGGCGACATGAAGAAAGCAGCCTGGATCGCCGCCTATGAGAGCCGCAATGTCGAGATCGGGCTGGCCTGCGGCCTGGCCGGGCGGGGCCAGATTGGCAAGGGCATGTGGGCCATGCCCGACCTGATGGCGGCCATGCTCGAGCAAAAGCTGGCCCATCCGCAATCGGGCGCCAGCACCGCCTGGGTGCCCTCGCCCACCGCCGCGGTGCTGCACGCTACCCATTACCACGCCGTCAATGTCCAGGAAGTGCAGCGCCGCCTGCGCAACCGGCCGCCGACGGCACTGGCGGACATCCTGACCATTCCGGTTGTGCAGGACCCCGGCTGGACTGCTGCGGAAATCCAGCGCGAGCTCGACAATAATGCCCAGGGCATTCTGGGCTATATGGTGCGCTGGATCGACCAGGGGATCGGCTGCTCAAAGGTGCCCGACATCGACAATGTGGCCCTGATGGAGGACCGCGCGACCCTGCGCATTTCTGCACAGCACATGGCCAACTGGCTGCATCATGGCGTGGCCAGCCGGCAGCAGGTGGTCGACACCATGGAACGGATGGCCGTCACCGTTGATCGCCAGAATGCAGGCGATCCCGCTTATCGGCCCATGGCGGCCGATTTCAGCGGCTCGGTGGCGTTCCAGGCGGCGCTGGAACTGGTGCTCGACGGGCGTCGACAGCCCTCTGGATATACCGAGCCGGTGTTGCACCGTCGCCGGCTGGAGGTCAAGGCGGGGCGCTGAACGCGCACATCGAGGCCGGAACCGGGAAACCGCTCCGGCCTCCAATTTGCTGCCTGCCCCTGCTGTGCCTCGCGCCGCACAATGTGCCCGAGACTCAGTCGCCATCGCGCTGGCTGCGCAGGCGGCTTTCTCCCAGCAGGCCCAGCTCATCGAGGATTGGATAGGCCACCGACGCCAGATGCGCATTGATGCGCTTGAGGTCGCGCAGGAAATCGAGATGGATCGAACTTGTCTCCAGGCTTTCGCTGCGGCCATTGCGCATGCGTTCCATATGCGCGTCCGATGAGCGGGCCTCGAGCTTGCGAATTTCGATCTTCTGGCCGAGCAGGCGCCGGGCCATTGCCGGATCGCGCGACATGAAGATGGCTTGCGCCATCTGCAGGTTCTCCCGCGTGTGCTCGAAAAACTCCGAGATCTCCTCCAGCCCTTCGCTCGACAGCGACAGCTTCTTGCGAGCCTTCTTGGCCGCGATTTCCGCCAGCCCGCGCTTGATGATGTCGCCGACATGCTCAAGGTTGATCGCATAGGAAATCACTTCGCTGGCGCGCCGGGCGTCATCCTCCTCCAGATCGACCCGGCTGACGCGGGCAACGTAGAGCTTGATCGATTCGTGCAGGCGATCGACCTCGGCCTCCAGCCGGGAGACATTGGCATAGGGCGCGGCATCGGAATCACGAACCGACTGCAGGGTCTGCTCGAGCATCTCGCCGACCAGATCGCCCATGCGCAGCGTTTCGCGCGCCGCCACGGCAATGGCCAGGTCCGGCACCGACATCAGGCTCTCGTCGAGATAGGTCGGGGTCTGGCCGGCGCCATTGCCGCGATCGGGCAACAGCAATTCGGCAAGCCGGGCCACGGGCCCCAGCAGCGGCAGGAACACCACTAAAAGAGTCGCATTGAAAATGAGGTGCGCGGAGGCAACCAGCGCAGTGGGGTCGGGCACCATGCGGGAAAGCTGGGCACCGAGCGGCTGCGCCAGCACCAGCGTGCCGAGGGCGCGTACCAGCAGGTTGGCCAGCGTCAGGCGCTGCGCCGCCAGCCCCTCGCTGCGCACCGCCAGATAGGGTGGCACCGCGCCGCCGAGATTGGCACCGGCCACCAGCCAGAGCGCCAGGGCCGGCTCGACCACCCCGGCAGCCGCCAGCATCATGACGAGGACCACCACGGCCAGCGACGACGACGCCAGGATGGCCAGCCCGGCGGACAGCAGCACGGCAAAAACCGGCGCGTCGCCCAGCGCCGCCAGCACGGTGGCAATGGTTTGCGAATCCCGCAGCGGCGCCGTGACGCCGCTCAGCAGATGCAGCGCCAGCAGCATCAGGCCCAGCCCCAGGATGGCGCGGCCCAGATTGCGGTTGCGCGTTCCCTGCGCCAGGTTGAACAACACGACGCCTCCGAACAGCAGCGCGCTGCCGATCCAGTGCACATCCGCCGACAGGACCAGCGTCACGACCGCGGTGCCCAGATTGGCGCCCAGCATCATCGCCTGGGCCAGACGCGGCTTGACGATATCGCGCGCGGTGAACGAGGCAATGATGACCGCGGTGGCCGTGCTGGACTGCAGGCCCAGGGTCACGATGAAGCCCCAGAACGCGGCAACGAAGCGGTTGCGGGCGCCCTTCCCGATCCATTGGCGCAACACCGTGCCATAGGCCCGCAACACGCCGGTCTTGATCATGCGCAGCCCCCACAGCAGCAGGGCTGCCGCACCCAGAAGGTCGACCAGTTGTATCGTGGAGTCCAAGGCAAGACCTTCCTGTTGGAGGAGCGTGAGCGTATCAGGCTGCCACACATTGCACAGCTTTGCAAATATTGACCGATCCGTACCCACAATCTGACGAACGCCAGGCTCGCAGCAGCGAAAGAACTTGCAATTTTTCCCGAATTTCCTCAAATGCGTGCAGCGATCAGCGGTGCAAAGCCTGTTGAACCCGGGGTCGGAAAATGTGCAATCGGCGTTCGCGCCTTGTGAGGGACAAGCCGTGTCAGGTGCGAAACTGAAACTGAAGAAGGCCTCGATCAGCGCCCACAAGGTGGCCTGATCCAGCATCGGAACGGCGTCTGCCTGATCGTTGCCGAAATGCAGACGCCGTTCCAGGCCACGATCGTGGAAATGGCGACGCGCCGGCTGCAGGCGATCGGCAAGGTGGTGATGGTTCTCAACACTGCCGGCCAGCCGGAAAATGTCGAGGCCGCGCTGCGCCAGACGCTCAACTACCGTGCCGACGCCACGGTGGTGGTATCGGGATCGCCCCCGGCCTCGCTGGTCAAGACCTGCATCGACAACGGACAGCGCGTCATCCTGATCAATCGTGACGATCCGCTGACCGGGCCCGAGTTCATTTCGGTCGAAAACGAAAGCGCGGCGCGCGAGGCCTGCCTGATGCTGCATCGTGCCGGCTGCCAGCGACTGGCCGTCGTCAGTTCGACCGCTGGCACGCCCAGCCTGATGACCCGCGAGCGCGCCTTCGTCGCGGCGGCGGCCGAGCTTGGCATCGAGGCCATGGTCTGCCGGGCCGGGCCGACCGGCTACAAGACCGGCGCCGATGGCGCGCGCCAGCTGCTGGCGGCGTCGCGGCGGCCCGATGGCGTGTTCTGCGTCACCGACCTGCTGGCGCTCGGCTTCATGGACGCAGCGCGCCTCGAATTCCGCATGCAGATCCCGGACGACCTGTGCGTGGTTGGCTTTGACGATATCTCCGAGGCCGGCTGGCTGGCCTATGACCTGACCACGTTCCGCCAGCCGCTGAGCGAGATCGTCGACCACATCGCGCTGATCGTGGAAAAGGAAGATGGCGACCCGGGTGAGCCGATCAGCCTGCCGACGCAAGTGGTGTGGCGCAAGACGGTTCGTCCCTAGCGCCCGCCTGTGCGGACAGGCCCGTGACCTCAAGCCCGGGCAGCCAGACCAGGCAATCGGCATTGGGCAGGCGCGCCATATAGCTGTCCAGCAGGCCGATCAGCTCGGCAAACCTGCCAGCCAGGCCATCGCCCTGCCCGCCTGCCACATCCGCGCAGAGCCGGCCGTAAAACGCCAGCCGCGCCGCGCCGACATCGCGCCGGCCAAGTTCGCCGCCCTTGCGCAGCCGGTAGAAATCCGCCGCCAGATCCGCCAGCGCGAAGTCCTCTTCCAGGCGGGTCGAC
>CAXBKI010000091.1:0-8511 GCA_963975955.1 uncultured Devosia sp. | reverse complement strand
GCAGCCCATGAACAACAGCTTCTTGCCCGGGTGGGTCCACATGAATCCGTAATAGGCGCGCAGATTGGCAAATTTCTGCCAGCGGTCGCCCGGCATCTTGGCCAGCATCGATCCCTTGCCATGCACGACCTCGTCATGGCTGAGCGGCAGCACGAAGTTTTCCGAAAACCCGTAGTGTATGCCAAACGTCAACTTGTGATGGTGGTAGCGCCGGTTGATCGGATCTTCCTGCATATAGGCCAGGGTATCGTTCATCCAGCCCATGTTCCACTTGTAGCCATAGCCCAGCCCGCCATCATATGTCGGGCGGCTGACCCCCGGCCAGGCGGTGGACTCCTCGGCAATCATCTGTGCGCCGGGATGGCGCTCATAAACCAGGGCATTGACCTCCTTGATAAACTCGATCGCTTCGAGGTTCTCGTTGCCGCCATGCCGGTTGGGGATCCACTCGCCCGCTTTTCGGCTGTAATCGAGATAGAGCATGGAGGCGACGGCATCCACGCGCAGCGCGTCGACGTGATACTGATCAAGCCAGAACACCGCGCTTGCCACCAGGAAGTTGCGGACCTCGTTGCGACCGAAATTATAGATCAGCGTATTCCAGTCCTGATGAAAGCCCAGGCGCGGATCCTCATGCTCGTAAAGCGCGGTGCCGTCGAAATGCACCAGTCCGTGCGCGTCCGATGGGAAATGGGCCGGCACCCAGTCGATGATGACACCGAACCCCGCCTGGTGCAGGCGATCGACGAAGCGGGCGAAGGCTTCAGGGTCACCGAAGCGGCTGGTAGGCGCAAACATGCCAATAGGTTGGTAACCCCAGGAGCCGGCAAACGGATGCTCGCTGACCGGCATCAGTTCGACATGAGTGAACGAGAGTTCCTCCAAATAAGGAATTAGGTAGTCCGCGATCGCGTCGTAATCGAGCCGCGTACCATCGCCAGCCGTGCGCCAGGATCCCAGATGAACTTCATAGATGCTCATGGGCGCATCAAGCGCCTGCCTCGCCTGCCGCTGTTCCAGCCAGTCGCCATCGCGCCACTCATAGTCAGGCAGACCATGCACGACCGACGCGGTCGCCGGCGCAACCTCCTGATAGAACGATATCGGATCGGCCTTGAGGGGCAGACGCTCACCGTGCGCGCCCAGGATCTCGTATTTGTAGACTTCACCGCGCTGCAACCCGGGAACGAACAGTTCCCATACGCCCACGCCGATCCGCTTGCGCATGGGATGGCGGCGCCCGTCCCAGGCATTGAATTCGCCGACTACGCTGACGCGTTGGGCGTTCGGTGCCCAGACAGCAAAAGCGACGCCCTTGATGCCCTCCATTTCGCGCGGATGCGCGCCCAGCTGCCGGTATTGGTCATGGTGTCGACCTTCGCCCAGCAGATATTCATCCAGCTCACCCAAGACCGGTGGAAACCGATAAGGGTCCTCGACCACCCAGCTCTGATCACCCGAGCTTAGCCGCAGTTGATAATCGAAACGCTCAGATCTGCTGGGAATAAACGCGGAGAAAAAGCCTTCCGCATGCAGGCGGGAGAGTGACGCAACGGCCTCACCGCTGGCGCGATCGACGACCTCTATGGCGGTAGCCTGAGGCGCAAAGACGTTGACAGCCAAAGGCGCGCCATTTCCACCCTGCATCCCCAAGACGACGAAGGGATTGCCGTGCCGGCCGGTAGCGATGGCCTCGATGTCGGCAGGATAGGCGGAGGGTTTTTTGGTTTGCGCTATGGTCACTATTCATCACCTTCCAGTTGCAGCAGGTTGACGATGCCTTCCAGCGGCACGCCCAGCCAGTTCGGTCGATTGGCCAATTCGTACCCGACCTCGTAAAAGGCCTTTTGCAGCAGGAACAGTTCGGTCAGCGCCCGGGCAAACGCAGTATCGTGCGGATAGGTGGGGTTCTCGGCGCTGTGCGCCTCATACGCCTCAAGGAATTGCTTGCTGAAGGTCTCTCGCCACAGTGCCGCGCGCTGCCGGGTGCCTTCGCTTACCGCGCCGATGGCGTCGCTGCGCAGGGTCATTGCCGTAGCCGCCGCATACTGGAACGATCGCAGCATGCCGGCGACGTCGCGCAGCGGCGATGATTTCGCGCGGCGTTCGGCCAGCGGACGGCGCGGCTCGCCTTCAAAATCGATGATCATGAAGTCACCCTGTGCCACCAGCACCTGGCCGAGATGATAATCGCCATGGATGCGCGAAATCGATCCCGAAGGCGTCAGCTTGGCCGCCGCCCGCATCCGATCCAGCAGCGGTTTGCGCGCCGCCAGAATGGTGTCCGCCAGCGCACCGACGTCCTCAGCCAGACCAGCCCTTGCTTTTTTCAGACTATCGAGCACGGCCTCGGCCTCCTGCACGGCCTCGTCCGACCAGGTCTTGAGGTGGTCACGGCTCAATTCTTCGGTGACAAAATCGGGATCATCTGTGGATGTCGCGAGCGCACGGTGCAGTTCGGCGGTGCGCTGGCCAAGCAAGCTGCCCATCGACAAGGAAAGTTCGAATTCGCGTTCCTGATCGGGGGTCTGCAGGTCGAGCGTACGAAGATCGTGCTCTTCGAAGTCTCGCACCAGTGACTCGGTCATCGCCGCCCAGGCGTCGCCCTGGTTCGGAACAAAGGCAAAGGCCGCCGCCAGGGTGGTCAATTCATCATTGCCCGCCTGATGCTCGATCGACCCCATAAATGCCGGCGTGTTGGTGAAGCCGGCTTCCTCGGTGAGAAAGCGCGCCACCTCCACGTCTGGCTGTTCGCCGGCACGCAGGCGGCGATAGAGCTTGAGGATCACCTGGTCACCAAAGGCGATGGAGACATTGCTTTGTTCGACGCCCAGAGGCCGCGAGGCCCCCAACTCGGTTATCGCACTCAACAATTCGCCCCCGCGGAACGATACTTCACCATCGCTGGCAGCAAAGGCTCCGCCCTCGCGCATGTTGGTCAGCAGTGTCTGGGCCAGCGACTCGTCATAGGCTCCGTCGATCAGGGCGCCGACTTTGGCGCCGCGCCGGATTTTGGCCAGCGTGTAAGACAGCTTGGGCGCACCTGACTGCAGGTTTTCTTCGCCCCAGCGCGCCGTGATCGGCAGGAAATAGCGCTGCGTCTCGCCGCCCAGGTCAACGTCGATAAAGACCAGCGCATGTTCGCTTTGCTTGAGCTCCATCAGGGGGGTGACAGCGATGCTTCTGATCGGCGTATCCTTGGCACCGAACCAGCGTTGCAGCCCCAGGAACTGGGGCAGAACATCCTGCTCGAGCTGCTTGCGCTCGCGCCCATTGAGCGCGGTCATCAGCTTGCCGTCACGCGTGGTAACGGTGATGAATTCGGGCAGAACCTCCGGCATCTGCTCGTGCCATTTGGGCGCTTCGGCTTCCTCGGCCAGCAGGAACCAGTAGAAGCCGTAGGCAGGCAGGGTAAACATATAGGGCAGATCGCCGATCGGCGGGAAAGCCGCCCTGCCACTCAGCTCGATGGGTACAGCGCCCTTGAAACGTGACAGATCGACTTCGACCGCCTGCGCTGTTCGTGACAGATTGGCCACGCACAGCACACGTTCGTCGTCCATTTCGCGGACATAGGTCAGCACCTTGCGGTTGCGGGGATAAAGCAGGGTCATGGTTCCGCGGCCGAAGGCGGGGTGCTGCTTGCGCACGGCGATCATCCGGCGCGTCCAGTTCAGCTGCGATGAGGGATCGCCCTGCTGGCTTTCAACATTGATGGCCTGATAGCCATAGATCGGATCCTGAATGGCCGGCAGATAGAGCTGCTGCGGATTGGCCCGGGAGAAATCGGCGTTGCGGTCAGCCGACCATTGCATTGGCGTGCGTACCCCGTCGCGGTCGCCCAGATAGTAGTTGTCCCCCATCCCGATCTCATCACCATAATACATGATCGGTGTCCCGGGCATGGACATCAACAGCGAGTTCAGCAATTCGATCTTGCGCCGATCATTCTGCATCAGCGGCGCCAGACGCCGGCGAATACCCAGATTGATGCGCGCGCGCCGATCCTCGGCATAGGTGCGCCAGAGGTAATCGCGTTCCTGATCGGTGACCATTTCGAGCGTCAGCTCGTCATGGTTGCGCAGGAAGATGCCCCATTGGCAATTGTCGGGGATTTCCGGGGTCTGACGGATGATGTCGGTAATCGGATGACGGTCTTCCTGCGCCAGGGCCATATACATCCGCGGCATCAGCGGGAAGTGAAAGCCCATGTGGCATTCATCGCCCTCGCCGAAATAGGGTCGGGTATCTTCGGGCCACTGGTTGGCCTCTGCCAGCAGCATGCGATCACTGTAATTGCGGTCGAGCTCGGCGCGGATTTTCTTGAGGACGTCGTGGGTCTCGTCCAGGTTCTCGTTGTTGGTCCCGTCGCGCTCGATCCGATAGGGAATGGCGTCCAGGCGCAGACCGTCCACGCCCATGTCCAGCCAAAAGCGCATCACCTTGAGCACTTCGTCGAGCACACGCGGATTGTCGAAGTTCAGATCAGGCTGATGCGAATAGAACCGGTGCCAGTAGAACTGGCCGGCCACAGCATCCCAGGTCCAGTTCGATTTTTCGGTATCGGTAAAGATGATCCGGGTTTCCGGCCACTTGGTGTCCGTGTCACTCCAGACGTAAAAGTCGCGCGCTGCCGAGCCGGCCTTGGCCGCCCGCGCCTTCTGGAACCATGGGTGCTGGTCGGAGGTGTGATTGATGACCAGCTCGGTGATTACCCGCAGGCCGCGACGATGCGCTTCGGCGACGAAGGCCTTGAATTCCTTCATGGTGCCGTAGGAAGGGTTGATCGAGCGGTAATCTGAGATGTCATAGCCGTCGTCGCGCAGCGGCGAGGGGTAGAACGGCAGCAACCAGATTGCAGTCGCGCCCAGCTCCTGTACATGATCGAGGCGCCGCATCAGGCCGGCAAAATCTCCGATGCCATCGCCATTGGCATCCTGAAATGCCTTGACGTGCAACTGGTAGATGATTGCGTCACGATACCAGTCGGTCTTTGACCGATCGATGATGCCGTCGACACGGGCATTGCGATTAGCGGTGTTGCGGGCGCTGTTATTGGCGAGTGTATCCATCATGCGGTCACTCCGGGCGCAATGAGGCGCCAAATTGCATAGGGTTTGTAGTAGGGGTCGAGGCGAATGTGCTGGTATTTGCCGTGCCATGTGAAGCGGTGGCCGGTGACGAGATCTTCCACCTCGATGGCGGCGTCGTCGGGCAAGCCCAGCTCCCAGAGCGGCAGCTCGTATGACGCCTCATGCGGATTGTGCGGATCCAGGCAAACGTGGAACAACAGAAAGTCTGCGTTGTCGGGCGTGCGCTTGCCGTAATAGAGGATGCTGTCCTCAAAGGCGTTGTAGAAGGTCAGATTGGTGAAGTTCTGCAGCGCCTTATGTTCGCGGCGCAGCCGGTTCATCAGCTTGATGTCCCAGGAAATATTGTCCGGGTGATCGAAGTTCCACGCGGTTATTTCGTATTTTTCGGAGTTGAGATATTCTTCCTTGCCCGGCACTGCTTCAGCCTGACAAATCTCAAAACCATTGTAGATGCCGTAATTGCCGCCCAACGTGGCCGCCAGCACCAGACGCGTCTGGAACGCTGGTCGGCCGCCATACTGCAAATAGACCGGATTGATATCGGGCGTGTTGGCGAAGAAATTCGGGCTCATATAGTGCCGGCTGTCCCCTGAGGTCAGCTCGGTGAGATATTCCTCGATCTCCCACTTTTCATTGCGCCAGGTAAAGTACGAGTAGCTTTGCGAGAACCCGACCTTGGCCAGCCGCTTCATTACCTTGGGGCGGGTAAAGGCTTCAGCCAGAAAGATCGCTTCGGGGTACTGGCTGCGCACATCGGCAATCATCCATTCCCAGAACGGGAAGGGCTTTGTATGCGGATTATCGACGCGGAAGATCGTGACGCCCTTGTCGATCCAGAACAGCACGATATCGCGTAGCGCGATCCACAGGCCGGGAATGGCGTCCCGGTAGAAATGGACGTTGACGATATCCTCGTATTTCTTGGGCGGGTTTTCGGCGAACTTGATGGTGCCATCCGGCCGCCAGTCGAACCATTCGGGATGCTGTTTGATCCAGGGGTGATCGGGGGAGCACTGGATGGCAAAATCGATCGCTACCTCAAGACCGTGGCGACGAGCCGCATCCACCAGATTGGCGAAATCCTCGAAGCTGCCGAGTTCGGGATGGAGGGCATCGTGCCCGCCCTCGTCAGAGCCTATGGCATAAGGGCTGCCGGGATCTTGCGGGCTCGGTGTCAGGCTGTTGTTGCGACCTTTGCGATTGGTCTTGCCGATGGGATGAATGGGTGGAAAATAGAGGACGTCAAACCCCAGCTCCTGCACATAGGGCAGCCGTTCCACCACGTCGTTGAAGGTGCCGTGGCGTGCGGGATCCCCGGATTGCGAGCGGGGAAACAGCTCATACCAAGCGCTGAAACTGGCCGCCTTGCGGTCGACATGCACGTCCAGCTCGCGCTCATAGCGGCTCAGATTTGTACGCTGCCCCCCAAGCCGCATCAACATAGCCACGTCGGGCGCAGTCAATATGTCGAGCCGATCCGCATCGTCCCGGGCGCTGGCAAAATTGTCCAGACATTGGCGCAAGGCACGCCCATAGTCCTCTGCTGGGGCCGGCGTTTGATTTAGTGCCGCCTCCAGCAACCGCTTGCCTTCTTCCAGCTCGAGCGAAATCTGTTGTCCTGCGGCGTATTTCTTGCCCACTTCCTTGTGCCAGGTCGCATAGAGATTGCGCCAGGCGATGATCGTAAAGCGGAAGCACCCAAGCCGGTCAGGCACGAATGAGGCCCGCCACCGGTCATTGACCACAAATTCCATTGCGGTCTCACGCCAGTCGGCTTCATCATGGGGTCGATAGAGTAACGCGGCTTCAATGCTGTCGTGGCCGTCGCTGAACACGTCAGCCTCGACCGTAAAAACCTCACCCACAATCGTCTTGGCGGGAAAGCGCCCCCCATCGATCTCGGGCTCGACCCCTTCGATGGCGATGCGAGTGGCGGCCAGACTGGCCAGGGCACCAAGCGCATCCGGCTTGTTGGCCTGCTGCTTGACGTCTTTTGCAGGCTTGGACTTTGCCGGACCGACTGAAGTGCTCTTCATCTGCGTTCTCCCACCTTGAAGGGCCAACGCCTTGGGAGACGCTTTGGTTTCTTAATCAGGTCATTAAGATCGGGGTGGGCCGCGCGGGTTTGCCATAACCTTGCATGAGAAACGCGGCGGTTGGCCGCTTTGTCACGTGTTGCGCCGGCTGCATGGGTGGACCGCGAAGTTCGTTGGCAACTTGCGGGCTCGATAACCGTTCAGCTTGGCCACTGACCGGAGCTGACCATGCGACACAAGAATTCGTCACCGCGCCAAATACTGGCGGGCGATTACACAAGACTGGGTGCAAACTGGGACGGCGAGGGAACAAATTTTGCCCTGTTCTCGGCCTTCGCGAGCCGGGTCGAGCTTTGCCTGTTTGACGAAAAGAGCGGCGCCGAGGTCGAGCGTGTCACGCTTCCCGAATACACCAACGAAATCTGGCATGGCTATCTGCCGGGGGTGGGGCCTGGCACCTTGTATGGCTACCGTGTGCACGGGGCTTATGAGCCTGAACATGGTCACCGTTTCAATGCCAACAAGCTACTCATCGACCCCTATGCACGTGAGCTTGTCGGCGATGTGCAGTGGTCTTCCGCCCATTTCAGCTATCTGGCCGATGCCGAGGACAAGGACCTGTCGTTCAATGACGAAGACAGTGCCGCCGTCACGCCCAAGGCCCGGGTCGTTGATCCCCGTGCCTATGACTGGTCCGGCGATGCCAAGCCAGGCATCGATTGGGCCAAGACGATCTTTTATGAGACCCACGTCAAGGGCTTCACGCAGCTCCATCCTGCCGTTCCACCCGAGCTGCGGGGGACTTTTGAGGGGCTCGCCCAGCGCGAGGTGATCGACTACATCAAGTCCACCGGCGTCACCTCGGTGGAACTGCTGCCCATCCACGCCTTTCCCGATGACGATTTCCTGCTACAAAAGGGCCTGCACAACTACTGGGGCTATAACACGCTGGGCTTTTTCGCCCCGGCCAGCCGCTACTATGGTCCCAATGGCATCAACGGCCTGCGCAACACCATTCGAGCCTTTCACGACGCCGGGCTCGAAGTGATCATGGACGTGGTTTACAATCATACCGCCGAAGGCAACGAGTTAGGCCCGACGCTGTCCTGGAAGGGCATCGACAATTTTTCCTACTATCGCACCATGCCGGGCGACCCTCGCTATTATATCAACGACACAGGCACCGGAAACACGGTCAATACCAGTCACCCACGCGTGATGCAGATGATTACCGACAGCCTGCGCTACTGGTCCGAGGACATGCATATCGACGGCTTCCGCTTCGACCTCGGCACCATTCTGGGGCGCGAGCCGGAAGGATTTGACCAGCGCGGCGGCTTCTTTGACGCCGTGGGGCAGGATCCCGTGCTGGCGCAGGTCAA
>CAXBKI010000090.1:0-8521 GCA_963975955.1 uncultured Devosia sp. | reverse complement strand
CAATACGGCAAAGGCGGCATTGTGGTCGCGCGCGGTCCGTTCGAGCTGACTGGCCAGCGTGTCGGGCACGTCCACGCCTTCGGGCGTCTCGGCCAGGTCAACAAGGGTGCCGTCAAAATCGGTAAAGATGGCCAGCAAGGGCGATTGCCTGGCGGCCAGGTTGTCTGTCTGTGGCATGGGGGCCTCATTTGGACTGGTTCATGACGTTAACGCATGGGCGCGCAATTGGTTCGCGATAAAGCGGCCGCCCTGCCACATGGCTGGCATGCAGCCTCATCGCTTCCGAATGCCGGCGGCATGGCGCATGGATGGGGCGTACCGAGCCCGGGCCGGCGGACAGAGGCGATACTGCAATGGCGACAGCGACATCAAACCGGCTGCCGGGACGATCAAGAATGCTGCTGACGGTGTTGCTTGTGCTGTCGCTGGGCCTGCTCACCTTTGCGGCGGCTTCGGCCGAGACACCACGCAGCGAATATATGCCGGGCCTCGGCGCCCCGGCCTGATTGCCTCAGGCCAGCGGAATGCCCCTGGTGCCCTTGTCTTTCTGGTAGACGGCGGACAGTTCGCCATAGAGCCCGCTGATGTCGTCCAGCCGGCCGACCAGGGCTTCGCGATGGTCGCGGTCCAGTCCGGCGATCATCTGGGCGATGTTGTGGCTGGTCCAGTATTGATTGGTGCGGTTGTAGAGCGGGCGGTCGGGCGAGACGATGCCGGTTTCAGGCTCGGGCACGGCGTAGACCGCCTTGAGGATGGCAATGTCGTGCGGAATGGCGAAGCTGTCGCGCGTGTCCTGATAGCTGAACAGATAGTAGAAATTGTCAAAGCCTGACCAGGTAATCCCGGACAGGCACAGCGAACAGGGTTCGTGCGTCGCCAGAAACAGGCAGTCGCTGACGGCCGGCCGCTGCGCACTGGGCAGTTCGAAGAACCGCTTGATGGCATGCATTTCACCGTGCCAGAGCGGGTTCTCCGCTTCATTGTTGGTTTCGGCGACCACAACCGACAGATCCGACTTGCGCAGGATTGCCGCGCCGAACAGCTTGTTGCCATGGGCGACTCCCTGCCGGGTGATCGGGGCGATATCGTGTTCGATGACATCGAGCAGGCGGGAAACGAGGTCGGCGGAATTCATCATCGTTCCCGTTCATCCGGCTGGATGTGGCGCACCGTATGCGGCAGGTCGAAATGATGTTCCTGCAGATTGTTGCCGTCGCCGCCGCGGTCAACCACCAGAAAATCGCTCTCGGCCTCAAGCGGGGTGAGCACGCCGTGCCAGGTATTCATGGCAATGTTGACGCCCTGGCCGGGCCTGGTGAGGAAGGCGCGCGGCGTGCCGGGCGTGCCCGAAAGATCATCGGCGACGATCACCAGGAACGGCCGGTCGCCCAGCGGATAGAAGGCCTGGCTGCCCAGGGGGTGGCGCTCGACCATGCGCAGGGTCAGCGGCAGGTCATAGGGCTTGCCGCGGAAGATCGAGAGCAGCGGCCGCGCGTGGGCGCCGCCCAGTTCGACGCGCGCCAGATCGTGGTACCGCTCGGTCATGCCATTGTTGATGGGGAAGTGCTCGGCGCCATCCAGATCGATGACCTGGCCATAGGGGGCGAAGGCGGCAGCGGTCAGCGGTTCGATCAGTATGATGCTCATCGGCTCACAGTCCCAGCGCCATGTGACGGTTGACGTCCTTGTAGAGCAGATAGCGGAAGCGGCCGGGCCCGGCATAACAGGCCTGGGGACAGAATGCGCGCAGCCACATAAAGTCGCCGGCTTGGACCTCCACCCAGTCGCGGTTGAGCCGGTAGACGGCCTTGCCCTCGAGCACATAGAGCCCATGCTCCATGACGTGGGTTTCTTCGAACGGGATCACGGCACCGGGCTCGAGCGTGACGATATTGACGTGCATGTCGTGGCGCAGATCAGTGGGGTCGACGAAGCGGGTGGTGCCCCAGCGATTATTGGTGCCCGGCATCCAGATGATGGGCTCGTCGTTCTCATTGGCGACAAAGGCGGTGGGCACGGCAATGCCCTCGACCGGCTCGTAGCGCTTGCGCACCCAGTGGAAGCGGACGGGCTCGGTGCCCTTGTTGAACAGGGTCCAGGCGCAGCCCGGCGGCAGAAAGGCGTAGCCGCCCGGCTTGAGCAGATGCGCCTTGCCATCGAGCGTGAGCGTGGCCTGGCCGGCAACCACGAAGAGCACGCCCTCGGCCGCTGCATTGGGCTCGGGCTGGCCGCTGCCGCCGCCGGGGAAGACTTCCATGATGTATTGCGAAAAGGTCTCGGCAAAACCCGAGAGCGGGCGGGCGATGACCCAGGCGCGCGTCTCCGCCCAGTGCGGCAGATAGCTGGTGACGATGTCGCGCATCACGCCATGGGGAATAAGCGCATAGGCCTCCGTGAAGACGGCGCGGCCGGTGTGGAGCGCGGTTTGCGGCGGCAGGCCGGCGCTGGGCGAGGCGTAGGTGGGGTCTTGCATAAGGGTCCGGACCAGTTGGGGCTGGAGACGAAATTGGCAGGTCTGACGCCGTGTGGCTAGGCCGTGCGGCGCAGATCGCTGGTGATGATGCCGACCGAGAAGGCATCGGTCTCGTGATCGGGCTCGCGCCAGGTCTCGGCAAGGGCGGCCTCATACCACGCCATGACGGCGGGCAGCGCCAGCATTCGCTTCGCATAGGCATCGGCCGGCGGGCTCAATGTCAGGCCATAGGTCTGCAGGCGCAGCGCGACCGGCGCAAAGAAAGCGTCGGCGGCGGTGAAGGCCGACCCGGCCAGGAACGGGCCGCCAAAGCGGGACAGGCCCTCGCACCAGATCTCGTCGATCCGGTCCAGATCGGCCTGCAGGCCCGGGTTGACGGTGTCCAGCGTGATGCGCAGCCCGCAATTCATGGTGCAGGTATTGCGCAGGGCGGCAAAGCCGGAATGCATCTCGGCGCAGATGGAGCGGGCGAAGGCGCGGGCCACCTTGTCGGCGGGCCAAAGCTCGGGATGGGCTTCGGCCACATATTCCACGATCGCCAGAGAGTCCCAGACCCTGGTCTCGCCATCGACCAGGAGCGGGACGCGGCCGGTGGGCGAAAAGGCGCGAAACGCATCATGGCTGCCATTGGCCACGAAAGGCTGCAGCTGCTCGATAAAGGAGATGTCGAGGGCCTTGAGCGCCAGCCACGGACGCAGCGACCAGGACGAGTAGTTCTTGTTGCCGATGATGAGTGTGAACATGGTTTAGCCCTCCATGGCATGGAGGTAGCGCGCAGCCCGTCCGCGCGCAAGCGGTCAGGCCTCGACCTGATGCTTGAGCTTGCTGAGCATTGCGGCGGCGTAGCTGGCGTAAGGGCCGATCCAGCGTTCGTGAATGGCGTGGACGGGCAGGGCGTCGAGATGGTTCCAGCGCTCGCGGCCGCGTCGTTCGGCGACGACCAGGCCGGCGGCCTCGAGCACGCCCAGATGCTGCATGACGGTGCAGCGATCCAGCTCGGGCAGCAGATCGCACAGGCTGCCCGTAGTGCGCGGTTCGGTCTTGAGCAGGTCAAGCAATCGGCGCCGCACGCGATGGCCCAAAGCCTTGAAAATCAGGTCGTCTTCGTCGTCATTTGACATGTTATATTTTTATAACATATATTGGCCGGGGTCAAGCTTTTGGGAGTGCAGAAATGCGTGCGGTTACCAGCAGCAATGAGCAGATGATTCCGGCGTTCCGGGTTGCCGGCAGGATCAACAGGCCCGTCCATGAGGTGTTCGAGGCGGTGGTCGATCCCGCCCAGTTGAGCGGCTATTTCACCACCGGTGGTGCCAAGGGTCGGCTGGAGACAGGGGCCACGGTCACCTGGGACTTTGCCGACTTCCCCGGGGCATTTCCGGTGCGGGTGGTCGAGGTCGTGCCCGACAGCAAGATCGTGCTGCACTGGGCAGCAGCCGATGGTGACGCCGATAGCGGCGGCCAATACGACACCACGGTGACCATGACGTTCGAAAGTCTTGAGGACGGCCGCACCCTGGTCAGCATTGCCGAAAGCGGCTGGCGGGCGACTGCGGCCGGGCAGAAGGCGGCGTTCGGCAATTGCGAGGGCTGGACGGGCATGTTGTGCGCGCTCAAGGTCCATATCGAGCACGGCATCAATCTGCGTGAGGGCTTCTACAAGTAAGCCCGGGCGGTCCGATACGGCCGGGCGTTAATCATTGGAATTCAAGGCGGTATGGTTTTTGTGCCTTCTTGCAGCAGGGTTTTGCATGGCCAGATAGGTGCGGCGGCCTGTGGCCGGCTCACCTCCCGGGCCCGCCACGCAGGCCGCTGACCTTGAGAATGACCAATGAACATGCTGCTCGAAAAGCTGAACTGGCGTTATGCCACCAAGAAAATGGACCCCGCCAAGCCCGTGCCGGCCGAGAAGGTCGAGCGCATCCTCGAAGCCGCGCGCCTGGCGCCAACGTCAAGTGGCCTGCAGCCCTTTCAGGTGATCGCCGTCAGCAATCCCGAGCTCCGGGCGCAACTGCGCGCTGCCGCCTTTGATCAGGCCCAGCTGACCGATGGTTCGCATGTGCTGGTCTTCGCCGCCTGGGACAATTACACCGAAGCGCGGCTCGACAATGTGCTGGCGCTGACCGTGGCCGAGCGCGGCGGCAGCAGCGAGTCGCTGGATGCCTATTATACGCGCCTCAAGGGCATGTATCTGCCGCGCGAGGCCGAGGCCAATTTCGAACACGCTGCGCGTCAGGCCTATATCGGCTTTGGCATGTCGGTGGCCCAGGCCGCTTTCGAGGAGGTCGATGCCACGCCGATGGAAGGGTTTGAGCCGGCCAGGTTCGACGAAATTCTCGGCCTGCGCGCCAAGGGGCTGCGCTCGGTCTGCATGCTGGTGCTCGGCTATCGCGCCGCTGAAGGCGACTGGTTGCAGGGCCTCAAGAAGGTGCGCCGGGCAACGACCGATTTTGTAACCGAGCTCGCCTAGAAGCGCAGGCATCAGCTTGCCGGAAGGGCGCCCGGTCATCCAGACCGGGCTCCCTTCTTTAGGGCAACAGCTTTAGGGCAACAGGGCCTTGAGCCGCAGCAGGGCGATGCGTTCGACCTGGGCGCAGGCGGTGGCGAATTCGGCTTCGGGTGTATTCTGCAGCCGGGCCTCGAAGGCGGCGACAATGGAGGCCTTGGTATTGTCGCGCACGGCGATGATGAAGGGGAAGCCGAACTTGTCGACATAGGCGGTATTGAGCATGGTGAAGCGCTGGCGCTCGCCATCGGTCAGCGCATCGAGCCCCACGGACGCCTGCTCGGCACTCGATTCGGCGGTCAGGCGCTGGGCGGCCGCCAGCTTGCCGGCCAGGTCGGGGTGGGCCCGCAGCACCGCCAGGCGTTCCTCGGGGGAAGCCATGCGGAACTGGCAGCGCAGCGCGAAATGCAGGCCAATCGCGGTGTCATTGGTCGGGGCCAGTTCACCCTCCCAGGCGCGCTCGGCAATCCAGGGCGAGTGCTCGAAGATCGAGCCATAGCGCGCGACGAAATCGGCCTTATCGAGCTGGGACGAGATCACCGCGGGCGCCACATAGGGGTGTTCGCGGGCCCAGTGTTCGGCAATGGCCAGGCGCGTGGGGACCCAGACCTTGTCGAAGCCCTTGATGTAGTCGACGAACTTTTTCAGGCCCTGGAAACGCCCGGGCTGGCCGACAAGGCGGCAGTGCAGGCCCAGGCTCATCATCTTGGGGCTGCCGGCCTCGCCCTCGGCATAAAGACAGTCAAAGCTGTCCTTGAGGAACTGGAAATATTCCTCGCCATTGTCAAAGCCCGGGGCGGTGACGAAGCGCATGTCGTTGGCGCTCAGCGTATAGGGGATGATCAGCTGCGGCTTGTCCCGATGGACCCGCCAATAGGGCAGGTCGGCGTCATAGGTATCGGAGATATAGGCAAAGCCCCCGGCTTCGGAAACCAGGTCGATGGTGTTGAGGCTCGAGCGACCGGTGTACCAGCCATGGGGGCGCTCGCCGGTGGCGATGGTGTGCAGGCGGATGGCCTCGGCGATCTGGGCGCGCTCCTCCTCGGGCGGCATGTCCTTGTGCTGCACCCATTTCAGGCCATGGCTGGCGATCTCCCAGCCGGCTTCCTGCATGGCGGCCAGTTGGGTGGGCGCGCGCATCAGGGCGGTGGCAACGCCATAGATGGTGACGGGCAGGTCGGCCTCGGTAAACAGGCGATGCAGCCGCCAGAAGCCGGCCCGGGCACCATATTCGTACATCGATTCCACATTGGCGTGGCGCTGGTCGGGCCAGGGGGCCGCGCCGATCACATCGGCCAGGAAGGCTTCCGACGCGCCATCGCCATGCAGAATATTGTTCTCGCCACCTTCTTCGTAGTTGAGTACGAACTGCACCGCCACATGGGCGCCTCCGGGCCAGTTGGCATGGGGCGGAGTGGGGCCGTGGCCGTGCATGTCGCGGGGGTAACGCATTGTTGGGTGCTCTCGTCTGGTGTTGGCCGATAGTATGGCCTCGCTTGCGGCAATCAAGATGCACAAAAATGGACCAGATGGTAAAATATGGGCATTGCGGATCAGTGCCGATGCGATAGTCTCGCTGTGGGGACGATAGACGGAGCAGCTTAATGGCGGGAAGTGGACGCCTTACCACGCATGTACTGGACACGATGCACGGCACACCGGCACGTGGCATGCGCATTGAATTGTTGTTCGTCCACGGCGACCACAATCATCATATCACCGACAGCTACACCAATGCCGATGGGCGCGTCGATGCGCCGCTGCTCGACGAGCAGCAGTTCCAGCATGGTGAATTCGAAATCCACTTCCACGTCGGGCAGTATTTCGAGCGCCTGGGCGTGGAGCTGGCCAACCCGTTCCTCGATGTCGTGCCGATCCGCTTCACCATCAGCGAAGACAAGCACTATCACGTGCCGCTGCTGGTCAGCCCCTTCGCCTACTCGACCTATCGGGGAAGCTAGGGCATGACCGAGGTCAGCAACGCAATAAAGTTCATTCTCAATGGCGAGGCCATCACCCTCACCGATATCAAGCCTGACACAACGCTGCTGGACTGGCTGCGGCTGGAGCGGCGGCTGCGCGGCTCCAAGGAAGGCTGCGCCGAGGGCGATTGCGGCGCCTGCACGGTGCTCGTCGGCCGGTTGATGGGCGAGGAGATCATCTACGACTCCGTGACTGCCTGCATCCGCTTCGTGGGCAGCCTGCACGGCACCCATGTGGTGACGATCGAGCATCTGCGCGGCGAAAACGGCAATCTGCACCCGGTGCAGCAGGCGATGGTGGATCACCATGGCAGCCAGTGCGGCTTCTGCACGCCCGGCTTCGTGATGAGCCTTTACGGGCTGTGGATGCGCAATCCCGATCCGGGCCAGGGCGCCATCGAAAAGGCGCTGCAGGGCAATCTGTGCCGTTGCACCGGCTATGCGCCGATCATCCGCGCCGGCAAGGCGATGTCGAGCTATGGCCTGCCGCAGGGCGATCCGCTGTGGGCCGAACGCATTGCGCTCAAGGAGCAGATCAGGGGGCTCCATGATGGTCGCCGCGTCGAGATCGGCGAAGGCGCCGAACGCATCATCGTGCCGGCCAGCCTGGATGATTTCGCCGCTGTCTACGAGGCCAATCCCGAGGCGACCATTGTCGCCGGCTCGACCGATGTGGGGCTCTGGGTCACCAAGTTCATGCGGGCCATTGGCCCGGTGATCTTCATCGGCCACCTGCAGGAGCTCAAGGCGATTGCCGAAAATGCCAGTGAAGTGCGGTTTTATGCCGGGGTGAGCTATTCGGAAGCGCTGCCGGTGCTGGCCGAGAATTTTCCCGACATGGCCGAATTGTGGGACCGCATTGCCGGCGAGCAGATCCGCAATATGGGAACCATTGGCGGCAATATCGCCAATGGCTCGCCCATCGGCGACACGCCGCCGCCCCTCATCGCGCTGGGCGCAAGGCTCACGTTGCGGCGCGGCGCGCATCGCCGCGAGATCAAGCTCGAGGATTATTTCATCGCCTATGGCAAGCAGGACCGCCAGCCCGGCGAGTTCGTCGAAAGCGTGACCATTCCCCTGCTGCCGGCCGGTGAAAAATTCGCGGTGTACAAGCTTTCCAAGCGGCGCGACGAGGATATTTCCGCGCTTTGCGGGGCGTTCCGCGTCTTTGTGAGCGATGGCGGCAGCGTGGGCATGGCGCGCATTGCCTTTGGCGGCATGGCGGCCACGCCCAAGCGGGCCCGGGCGGTTGAGGCGGCGCTGGTGGGCAAGCCCTGGACGCACGAGACCATCGATGCGGCCATGGCGGCTTTTGCCGAGGACTATCAGCCGATTTCCGACATGCGCGCCAGTGCCGACTATCGGCTGCTCAGCGCGCAGAACCTGCTGCGGCGCTTCTTTCTCGAAACCACCGGCCAGGGCCAGCGGTTGCGGCGGGAGGTGGCATGAACAAGCATGATACGCCCATCGCCCTGAGTTCGCTGCATACCGGTATCAAGCATGACAGCGGCGCCAAGCACGTCACCGGTACGGCTGAATATATCGACGACATGGTCGAGC
>CAXBKI010000089.1:0-8525 GCA_963975955.1 uncultured Devosia sp. | reverse complement strand
GCGATGGTGATGCCGCCGCCGAGTGCCCAGACGGCGGTTTCCTGTGTCACTGCGTCCGCTCCAGCAGGGGTGAACGCAACGTCCACACCGCCACCAGCAACCGCACCGCCGCTGGCGCCGGCGGCACCAACGCGGCCGGCGGCCTTGGCGCTGAGAGCGCGCACGATGGCTGCGCGAGTAGCGGGGCCAATGATGCCGTCCACTGTCAGTTTGTGCTTGCGCTGGAACGCTGTGACCGTGGCGACCTCACCGAGCGATGGATCGAACCCGACCGCCTTGAAGTCAGCCCAGTGGTCAATGAAGGCGGACCGTGCCGCTGGCCTGCCGGTACCGGCCGGATAGATGCCGGACTTCACCAGCGCCCATTCTCGCTCACGGCGGGCCTTGAGCCCCGGAACCACCTTCCCACCTGCGCGGCACCACTGCCGGAACTTCTCGCCGGCCTGGGTGAAAGCACCCTTGAGGAACAGCGGCACCCAGCTCGCGCGATCAATAGCCCCGGTGTTGAAATCAAACATCGTCGCGCCGTCGAAAACATGCTGCTGATCGGTCGGGATCGCCTTGAGCACGCGGGGCTCATAATTTCGGGCCAATGCCAGACGCAGCAGGCGGCGACTTTCGGCGCGCGTAATCACCATGCCAGCCTTTGGCTTGATCACGCCCGATCCAGCGGTCAAGCCGACACCGATGGTCCAAAAGCCAGCAATATCGCGATAGGCTTTGAGGACTTCGCCCTCTTCCCCAATAAGCGCGACTTCACCCTGTTCCGACATGGATTTGACGATGGTCATGAAAAAAGCCCCGAACGATTGTTCGGGGCACATTGCCAGTGTCTGGCATGGGTCAAATACGATGACAGTGTCAGTCGGTGTCGTCGCCGAACAATGTGGACTGGCGCGGGTCTTGCTGTCTCATCTGCGCCCTGGCCCGGAAGGCAGAGCGCTGTGTCATACCGGCAGTGCGCGCTGCCTCGTTTGTGGACGCACCGTTTTCTAGCGCTTTCACCAGGGCCATTTTCGAGTGATATCGGCGCGCATGGGGCAGCACAACATCAAGACCGGCGAACTGCTGACAGATATTGCGGGCCTCATCAAGCCCGATCAATCGCGCTAGCCAGTGGCCCTGATTGACCTTGGCGGGGAAATGGACCCGTGTGCCGCCATGGGCGCCGATGAGTTTCCAAGCGGCCTCGGGACCGGCGATCTCGATCAGCTCGGCGATCAGCTGCGGGACAGCAGGCGCGGCGGGTTTCTGTTCATTTGCAATGCGGCGCCTCATGTTTGATTTCCTTGGGCAATGAGCGCTATCGTACTTTTGTCCGTCGCTATCCGATCTCTGCCATATGAGCTTTTGCAGGGAGAGCGATGACTGTACGAATGTCGTTGGCCGACCGTCATAAAACGGGTTTGCGTGCGCCAAGAAATGCTGCCACCCGTGCGAGGTACCATGAGAAGAATTTCTTTGTTGAATTTCAATCCAAGGATACTTCTTGACCCTGTATATGTGCAGGTTCTCGGCCCTGGTGTCTGGAAATCTAAACCAGTGAAGACGACACCAGAAAAACCTACTGCACCAAATCCAAGAACAAACGACATCGAGAAAAAGCCAGGGGAATTGGTCATTGAGCCGGTAGCCGGGGGCCTTGCATTTACGAGGGATGGCCGACCACTTGATGCTGCTGAGCTAAGTAAAGTGACGGGTGCCACCGTAGCTGAAGCGCGCAGCCTCTTAGAGTATCTTTCGAGGTTTCGTATGCCGGTTAAAAGCGTTGCCGCTGTCTTTAGAATTCGTAGATTGATCAGGTCGAGAATCCGCACCTTACGGCAAAAGTCCCCAATCAAGTCTGGTGGCGTCAATAGGCGTTGGGACATCCGGCGAAGTGCTTTGACATCGAGAGGCCTTAGAAAAGCAGCTCGAGCTCGCCGAGGTGAAGCAGGATGACCCGCCAAGTTCCGTCCATAGAAGAACTTGAGTTCAACGCACTCAGGAATGCTCTTTATCACACCGCTAGGCGTCAACGGCTTGAAGGATACGGCCGAGTTTTGAACTTGGCTGTCATACTTGGAGGCGCCGGAACAATCGTAGATTTTTCCAAAGACCTGGGTTTTAACCCTTGGCTTGGTTTGCTCGTTGCAGTGGTTGGTGCCCTGCAACTCGTATTCGATTTTTCTGGCAGAGCAAGTAAACACGAGGTTCTGCAGCGCCGCTTCTATGATCTTCTGGGGCGTATTAGCGAAAGCACTGAGATCGATGATACTGGCCGAGGGCAATTGAATGGGGAGCTCATGCGAATCTATGGTGATGAGCCGCCGACAATGCGGGCCTTGGACGCGGTGGCGCACAATGAGGCGCGCGACGCGTTGTTCGGAGATGAACACCCTCGACTTAAAATCCACTGGTGGGCAAATTTCACCCGCCACTTCCTCGCTCACAATGGTACCGAGTTCAAACCGTAGGTTCATGGCAGTGCCCGCACTCGGATGCCGAGCTTGTTCATGATATTGTGCCAATCGCTCGGCCTAATGCTGGTGAGAGGCAGATCTGTACGGCAACCTGAGAGGTGAAGAGCATAGCAAGCGAAGCTTATCTTCTGCTCGTCTCGAGGGGGCTGGTTCTCTAGGATTTGCCACTGTGCCCAGGCTATTTTGCTTTCGTTGCTAGGTAGCCAGCCGCACGAATTTCCCCATTCTACCCCGCCCATACGAGCTAGCCAGGCCTTCAAAGCCTCAACCACGCGTTGAGCATCAGTTGCGTCCCGCAAGAATCGCGTGCTCTCAAGTCCGGTTTGGCGCTTTATGAACGACAACATGGCGCTGTCGCGCCGATCTTGGACAATGCCCAGGTTCCACCCGGCTATCCAAAGCGCCTGAAGCTTCTTGGCATATGGTCCAGTCAGGCCCTTGGCCCGAGCGCCCCCCGGTGTGCCGTTGAACTCGGCCAGCACGGCCCGTTGCTCGGTGCTGGTCATCAGGGTCAGGCGGCGTTTGCCAGTGACCCGCTCGTAAACGTCGCGGGCAGTGTCTTCGTCCAGACCCTGCGCTTTCCAGGCCACGTTGATTGCAGCTGTGGTTTTCATAGCTTGATCTTCCCCTGGGTTTCGTCGCGCAGCCGGCGACAAGCATCCGTGATCAGGGCGTTGACCTGGTCAGGATCGTCATTGGGCGGAATGGTGATGGTCCAGCCGAACGTGTCGGGTTTGGCAGCGCCGCGAATAACCTTGGCCTGCACTTCAACCACAATGGTGTCGAAGCTGCTCATGGCCGAACACCCGCGATGGCAACCATGCCGTTGCGCCAATATTCCAACTGTTCGACGAGGGCCTTCGGCATCTCACCTGTCTTGGTGCGCGTGGCGCAATGCTGCGCCAGACGGAGGCTCAAGAAGTCCACGCCCGCCTGAAACCCGGTCTCCCGACAGGCGTCCTGCAGCGGCTCAACCTTTGCCGCAATGACCGCATCGGAAAGGCGCAACAGAATGGTGGCCCGCTGCGCGTGGGTGCGAGCCTCATGGAGCGCATCCACGACGAAGAAGTTGGTCGACCAGGTTTCAGATGGGCGGGCGATGGCGTTCATGGCGCGATCTAAACCTTGGCCAGATCGATGCTGATCGCCGTCCAGGAAGCTTCCTTGTTTGGCCGCTCGTAGAACCGGAAATACTGCTTGGCGCCGATGACGCGGATGGCGTCGCGGATGGCATCCATTGCGCGGAGCCAGCGCTCATCGGTGAAGTTGAGGCGCAGCAGCATGAACAGCTCGGCCTTATTGATCTGCCCTTCACGCTCGACGTTGAAGGCGCGGGTCACCAGCGAGCGGATCTCGTCTCGGCCATCGGCCACCCACTCGACCAGGCATTCATCAATCAGCGACTTGGCCTGCTGCAGCTCGGCGCCAAAGTCGACGAGGTCGGCCATGGCGACCTGGACCTTGAGTAGCCCGTCAAAGCTATAATAGGTCCGATTGCCCTTCTTGCCGCCGCGCTTGACGCTGTACTCCTGGGACAGCAGCTCATCCAGACCGCCCAGATCCTCGAATGTGTGACCCTTGAAGCGGCCGATCTGGGCCGAAAGGTCGCGCGCATGGCCGACGACTTTGCGCACCATCTCGTCTTCAAGGCTGTGCTGCGGCTTGATCATGCTGACCGGCACGAAATGCCCCTGGGCATCGATCTTGCACGGCTGGCCATTGACCAGGATCACGCCGTCAGCGGCGATCGGTTCGGCATTGATGGTGTCAATCATGGTCGACATTGGGAAACTCCTGTTCAAAGTGGGTTTTGAAGGTCTTGAAAACGGCGTCAGTGACCGCCTGCGCCTGGGCGGTGCCGAGGGTTTCCGCACGCTGTGCAAAGCCGTCATGGACCGCGATCAATGCGCGCGCTGACACCGCTAGGTTGTCTGAAATGGCGGGCTGGGGGCTATCCTCAGCCTCGACCAGCGCATTGCAGATGGCAGTGATCTGAAGCACCGACATCGTGAACTTCTTGCGGGGGTCAGCGATAATGGCGCGGGCCACGGCGACGGGGTCGATTGGAGCGGTCGTGTTCATGCCTGGCGCTCCTGACGACCGCCCCGCAGGGCGGCTTTGAGTGCAACGACATTGCTGCCGGCGGCGCGGAGCTTGGCGGGGACATCGGCAGTGCCGAGTTCGACCTCCATCTGCTCAACTTCGCCGGCGCATTCGCCCAGCATGGTCACCATGTTTTGGGTGGTACGGTCAGTGGACGGAAACGATCCGTCGCTTATGCCGCGAACCCAACCAGCCATAATCCGAAGGCGGCGCGAGACAGTCTCTTCATTCAGCATCGGTGCCTCCCTTGGGGCGGAAATGAGGGCAGTTGTTGCGGCAGGCGTGGTACATACGCATGCGCAAGGCAGACGTTGCCGCCTTGGGTTTTCCCTGCCAATCAAGGCAGGTGTGTCGGCTCATCTCGCCAATGACGGGACAGTCCACGGTCAATCCGAGGAGCGCGCCGCGAACTTTCTCCTCAACCCGACCGACGTCACCCTTGTAGATGTTGCGAAGCACGGTCGAGACGAGGGACCCGGAGTAGCCGATGGCCTCCGCCGCGCCATCGAGGCCGGTGAGATCAGCGCGGGCGGCGAGCGCGACAATCCACTCAGGGGGATTGCCGTCAAAAGCTTCGGTAGCCTTGTCCATGTAGCTGCGGTCGTTGGCGCCATTGCGCGCCTTGCCAGTCTGAGGTCCCCGGTTCATGCGGTTTCCTCTTCGGCGACAGCGTTACCCACGACGGTGCGGTTGTTGGGGTCATAGACGATGCGGGCACGTAGCAACTTCGGCGCGAGCGGGCCAGTATTCATCGATGGCTTGAGGCGGTACCGCGTCAGGCGATGATGCGCGGCCTTCTGGACGACGGTGAGATAGCCGGCCTTGGCCAGACGCTGCAGGAACTCCTTGGCACTGTTGACAGCAACAGGCACTTCCTCCGTTGCGGCCAGCATTGCCAGGTCATCGCCAGCGATGCCGCCGCGCCCCTGCGGTCCCCGGATGATGTTCCACATGTTCTGGCGCGATCGGCCATAATCGCCGGGCTTCCCATCGCGGCGGAGTGAAGGCGTTTCGCGGGGGCTTTCTACTAGGCGAAACTGCTTTTGTGCCCAGTGACCTTCCCCCTGCGTGCCAGCGGCCATGATGATGCCGGCGCGCTGCAGGCGCTTAACGAAGTCATCGACCGTCGCATGGTGCGCCGTGGTGGCGCCGACGACGTCCTTTACCGTAAAGGTAGCGCCGTCTTTGCCCAGGTCGCGGATCACGCCCCAGTAATGGTCGTGCCCCCGCAGCCGGACGGTCTTCAGTTCGAGCTCAAGCACAAAGGGCATCAGGCAACACCCCGCTTGAGGGCTTCGCCGGTGAACACCCCGCCCCGGTAGGCCGTAAGGTCCAATTCCTGGACACCCTCGTTGATGGCAAACACCTTGACGTTGTGCAGGGTGGTGGCGATGCGGCGGGCATTGCCCTTGGTCTGGGTGACGATGTGCGCCAAGAGGTCGGGCGCCAGCACAATGCCGGGACAGCGGATTTTGGCCAAGTGCTGGGCATCGGCCGTGTCGCACTTTTCAGCCAGCACCCGACCTAGAACACGGTTGTCCACCCGCTCAAACGCCTTGAGCTTGTTGGGCAGGTTCTCTTCGCCAACCAGGACAATCGGGACGCCCGTGGTCTCGTGGATGTCTCGGACCAGCTCAATCATGTTCTTGTCGACCAGCTTGTCAGCTTCGTCGATGATCAGAGGCCGGCGCGGGTCGTCGCCCATGATGTCGATGATCTCGTCCATCATTTTAGAGATGGTGCCCTTCGGGCGGTCGACATTGAGTTCCTTGAGCAGCGCTTCGCAAAACGCCTTCTGCGTCCAGAATGAGCGGGCCTCGACATACTTGGCGCCAAGCTTATTCATCACATACTGGCTGGCTACGCTCTTGCCGTAGCCAGAAAAGCCGCTGAACACGCCCAGCCCGGAAAGCCCCGCCGGGCGGGCCTGGAGCATGTCCGTCATGGTGAGCAACGCCACGACATTGCGCAGGGGCGCTATCGAAAGGGCGTTGACGGATTGATTACTGGTCGTCATATCTTGGTCCTCTTCAAAGTCCTTTAAAGCCCCGGTGCCAGCCGGGGTTTTTCTTTGCCGCTACAGGCTGGCCTGCCCGCCAAAGTCGTCGTGGATCATCCGCATCGATCGGTATTCCGAGCCGGTGCGATAACCCTGCAGCCACCCTTCTTCGCGCTCCTCCACCGGCTCACCAGCTGCCAGTCGGCGCTCGATATCGAGCGCGCGGTTGAAGCGCTGATGGTTGGTTTCTTCATTGCGAAGGGGATGGATGTTCGTGGGTTCGGGCGCGGCATTGGCGCGCTCCGAAATGAGTTGCGCCTGGAACTGCGCTTGCGACTGTGCGGCGCTGTTTTGCTTTGCGGGTGTGTGGCCGATGGCGTCCAATGCCGCCGCAATCTGCGGGGTTGAATGTTCTTCGGTCCGCTTGGGCAGCGCGACGACATTGCCGTTCTGAGCCTTCTTGACCCGCAAATAGCGGTCGATGAAGGTGGGGCCCTTCTTGATGCGGCGGCGCTCCGCCTCCATCCACTTGCCGCCCTCGCGCAGCACGTCAGCGTGGGCTTCCCGCACCGCAGCCCAAAAGGCGGCGGGCGCTACACCGGCAAGCTCGGGACAAGTGCCTTCACCGAGGAACTCGGCGCCGTCTGGCGTGAAGGCATAGATCGTTCCCATGTCGGCGGGGTCCATGCGCACAAACACCTGGGTGCCGGGCAGCAGGGACGAGACGCCATAATGATAGTCCGCGATCCGGATGCCTTGGCGGGTGACTCGGCGCTGGCCCTTTGTGCCAGGCACCGCCATGAGCAGGACGTCGAGCGCGCGTGCATCGACCATGCGCGGCGTATAGGCGGCGGCAGCTGCGGCGGCGAATGGCGTGGTGCCAAGCGCGCTATGGTCTTGATGCTGGTAGTCATACTGGACCCAGTCATCGATCTTGGCCTGCAGCTCGGCGCCGGTCAGCTGGACGCCGAAAGCAGCGGCGTCCGTTGTGCCCAAACGCACTGCAAAGGCCTTGCGCTCCTCAATCGCTTTGCGGTCGGCAACGTCGTGCCCGATAAAGCCGGGTAGCAGCGGACCGACGGTGCGCTGGAACGTGCCGATAACGCGCTCGACATGGGCCTTCTGGGCTGGGCTGTATTTTGCCGAAACGATCGGCTCGATGTCGAGAAAGGTGAAGAGCCGCTTTGTGGCCTCGGCGACAAAGTCACTGCCGTTGTCGGTCTTGATCTGCTGCGGCACGCCCCATTCCAGGGCCGCTTTGCGGATCATCAGACCCACTGCTGACGCGCGGGGTGTGCGCGAGACGGTGATGACAATGCGGCGGGTGGCCAAATCGATGGCGATGTAAATCGAGTGCCTACCGTCAACACACAGGGCGTCGACCGGAGACGCATCAATCATCCAGAGCTCATTCGGCAGACCGATGTGGCGCATCATGCCGGTCCCAGACGCCAGCATGGTCGAGCGGTATTTGTCCGGGTTGGTGACCTTAGTAATGAGGACGCGGTTGTCCGTTTTCAGCTGCTTTAAGGCCCATTGAAAGGTGCGGATCGGCGGCATTGCCACGCGCTTGCCGCACACTTCGACCGCGTCACCGAACTCGTCGATGCAAAGCGTTCTGATGTGCTTGGCGGCAAAGTGCGGTTGCTCGATAATCAGCGCCAAGGCAAAGGCGCGAAGCCGCCCATTCTCGGCGAGGTCAAAGACCCCAGTGCCTTTCCTGCTCTGTCCACGATCGACCGCCAGGGCCGCAGCCTGGCCGACCTTTTTGGCCGACTTCCAACGCAGCAGCGTACGTTTGGAAAGGTGGGGAACCACCTCCCTGACCCAGTCCTCAACGGCCAGTGTTCCGCCGTTGTACTTGTCGGTGAAGACTTGCAGGCAAGACGCCTGTTTAAGCCGCATGCCAGCACAAAACTTCTCGAACTGCCCGACAATGGCCAGACGGGCATCACGTTCGC
>CAXBKI010000088.1:0-8533 GCA_963975955.1 uncultured Devosia sp. | reverse complement strand
CGTATCGGTATGGGGCACGACCGAGCCGATCGGCAGGATCTCGATTTCAATGCGACCGCCGGACAGCGTGCCGACATTTTCGGCCCATTTCTGCTTGTTGATGAAGCCGGGTTCACCGGCGGTTTCTGACGTCTGGAACGTCCAGTTATAGTCTGCGGCCATGGCGGCGCCGGTCAGTGCCAGAACGGAAGCGGTAATTGCAGTCAGGCCGGCAAGCTTTTTGAGCAAGCTCATCTTTCTCTCCCTGGGTCGATGCGCGTTGGTGGCTTTTACCATTGACCCGGAAGTGCATCGTCATTGCCGGGCAGTTGCCTGAACTGTGCACGGATTGGGGCAAGGATCAACAAGGTTGTAGATCATTTTATGCCCAAATCACCGCTTTTGTCATACCAGAATCCGTTGCATCCGGCATTTTTACCGATGCGAATGGCCTGATTGTTGCCAATAGGGGTAAGCTGTGCACAATCTGGTCCTACAAAAGTCAACGATGCCCCGACCGTGCTCGGGCGTTGGAGAACAGCCTTGTCCAGCCTGCGCCATTCCAATCCCCCCGATGCGTCAATCCGCGCCCGTTCAGCTGTCGAAAGTCTGGTGATCGAGATCCGGGGGCTGATCGACAGCCAGATGCTCAGGGTCGGTGATGCCTTGCCCTCTGAACGGGAGCTCTGCGAACGCTTTTCGACCAGTCGCAATACGGTCCGCGAAGCCATGCGGATGCTCAAGGCCTATGGCGTCGTCGAGGTGCGTCCGAAGGTGGGCGCCACCATCATCGACAACCGCATGGCGCGCGCGTTCGACCTGTTCTCTTTCGACACCATCGAGATTTCGCGCAAGACCTTCGCCGACATTCAGGGGTTCCGCAGCCTGATCGAGGTCAACTCGGTCGATGCCATGTTTGACAAGCTGCGCGATGACGATCTGGCGGCGCTTGATGCTGCCAATGCTGCCATGGGCAATGCCGTCTCGCTGGACCAGGCCTCGGAGGCGGATTTCCAGTTTCATATCGCCCTGGTCAGCATTCTCGACAATGCGGCGCTGATCGAGCTCTATCGCATCATGAAGCCGGTGATCATCCGGATCATGCAAAGGGGCAAGTCGCGCCAGGACTTCCACATCAGTACTTTCGAGCAGCACAAGGCAGTCGTCGATGCCCTGCGCGCCCGTGACCGCATCAGCTATCAGTATGCATTGCAGCACCACCTCAATATCGGCTTCGGCACCTTCGCCGAGCAGTGCTAGCGGCGCCTGGCCAGTCTTGGGCATCGCTGCCGCTGCGACCATTGCCCCCATTGGACGCCACGCGCTTGCCGTTGGGTTCGCGAACCCACATATTGACGGTATGGCAGAAAAAGATCAGACGAAGCAGGGCAGTGTTCTGCGACAGGAGGGAACGGTCAGCGACAACATTGCCGCCTTTGTGCGCAAGGTTGGCGCAGTGGCACGCCCCAATGCCGCCCAGGATGGGCGCCTGCTGTTTGCGCTTGACGCCACCATGAGCCGGCAGCCCACCTGGGATCTTGCCTGTTCCCTGCAGGCCGAAATGTTCAAGGCCATTCCCCGCGACAGTGCCTTGCAGGTGCAACTGCTCTATTTCCGAGGGATGGGGGAGTGCCGGGCCTCCAAATGGGTCCTCAATGCCGACGCACTCGCCAAATTGATGAGCGGCATCGATTGTCGTGGCGGCAATACCCAGATCGGCCGTGTATTCGCCCATGCCAGGACCGAACACGCCAGGCGCCGGATCAATGCGGTGGTATTCGTTGGCGACGCCATTGAAGAAAATGTCGACGCACTGGCCGAGAAGGCCGGGCAGTTGGGATTGCTGGGGTGCCCGGTATTCCTGTTTCAGGAAGGGCATGACAGCCGGGTCGAAGCCGCCTTTCGCGAGTTCGCGCGGCTGACCAAAGGGGCCTATGCCCGGTTTGACGCCAGCGCGCCGCAGGAACTGGCGGCGCTGCTCAAGGCCGTTGCCGCCTATGCCAGCGGGGGCCGCGATCTGCTCAAACTGCAGAACAGCGGCCATGCCAGGGCCCTGCTCGCCCAGATCGGTCCGCGATGAGCTATGTCCTGCTCGGCGGCATCGCGCTGCTCGCCGTTCTGGCGGCCTATCAGTTCCTGCGCGGTATCGATCGCCGCCTGCTGATGCGCAGCCTGCGCTGGGTGATCGTCGGCATTGCCGGCCTGGGGGCGGTGGCCTTGATCCTGCTGCGGCGCATTGATCTTGCCCTGTTTCTGGCCGCCGGCGCGATTTCGGTATTCCGCAGTGGCCGGCTGGGCCCGTTTTCCTTCGAGGGACCTCCGGAAGGCAATGTCTCGAAGGTGCGCAGCCGGTATTTTGCCATGGCGCTCGATCATGACACCGGGGCGGTCGCGGGCAGGGTGCTGGCCGGTCAGTTTTCTGGCGCCGATCTCATCGATCTCGGCGAGGCGGAAACGCGATCCCTTATCGACGAAGTCCAGGACGATCCCGACAGTCTTCACCTGCTCGAAAGCTGGCTCGATGCCAACCGGGCTGGCTGGCGCGAATATTTTGCCGAAACGGCGGAGGAGCGTCAGGACCACGATGCCGCTGCCGCGTCAGATCCGCGGGCCCATGCCTATGAGGTGCTGGGGCTCAAGCCGGGTGCCAGCGATGACGAGATCAAAGCCGCCCATCGCGAACTGATGAAGGCGGTCCACCCCGACCATGGCGGATCAAGCTATCTCGCCGCCAGGATCAATCAGGCCCGCGATGAATTGCTCGGCAGCGATCGCGCTAAGGGCTGAGAAACAGCTTTATCACCAGGCCGACCAGGCCAACGGCGAGCACGCCGGCAACCCACAGGCCGAAGAACCAGGCCGCCCGGGCCAGTGCGGGCTTGAGGGCCATCAGTGATAGCCCTCCTCGGGGTCGATCTTGCCACGAAACACCCAATAGGCGTAGCCGGTATAGGCTAGGATCGTGGGCACCAGGATAACCGCCCCGACCAGCAGGAATCGCAGCGAGCTTTCGGGCGCCGCCGATTCCGCAATGGTCAGCGCTCCTGGCACCATATAGGGATAAAAGCTGATCCCCAGACCGACAAAGCTCAGCACGAACAGCCCCAGTGCGGCCAGAAATGGCTGCAAATGCTTGTCGGTGGTCAGGCCATGCCACAACAGGATCGCGCAACCCGCCAGCAGCATCGGCACGAAGGCCGAAAAGAAGGCCGTCGGCCACTGGAACCAGCGCTCGAAATAGATCGCACGGATGAACGGGCTCCACAGGCTCACTACCCCGATCAATGCCAGCGTGGCCGCGCCCGCCACCATGGCGACGCGCCGCGCATGCGCCTGCAGTTCGCCCGAGGTCTTGAGGTTGAGCCAGGTAGCGCCCAGCAGCGCGTAGCCCACCACCACGGCCGTTCCCGTCAGCAGCGAGAATGGGGTCAGCCAGTCCCACCAGCCGCCCACATAGGAGCGGTCGGCGATGTTGATACCCTGCACCAGCGCACCCAGCGCGATGCCCTGGCTGAATGCTGCCACGGTCGAGCCGATCCAGAAACCGATATCCCACCAGTGCGCTCCCCGCACGGTGCGGTGCCGGAACTCGAATGCCACGCCGCGAAAGATCAGCCCCAGCAACATGGCGATGATCGGCATGTAGAGCGCCGGCAGCACGGTGGCATAGACCACCGGGAACACCGCCATCAGGCCGCCGCCACCCAGTACCAGCCAGGTCTCGTTGCCGTCCCAGACCGGCGCAATCGAATTGGTCATCACATCGCGGTCGTGCCGCTTGGGAAAGAAGGGGAACAGGATTCCCACGCCCAGGTCAAAGCCGTCCAGCACGACATAGGCGAGCACGGCAAAGGCGATGATGCCGGCCCAGATGGTTGGCAGATCAATGGGCATTCGGGCCTCCGAGCGATTCTTCCTGGGCGGGGCCTGGCACAAGCCCGGCGGCGCGGGTCGGTCCCCGGTCCAGTTCCTTGTCTTCGATCTCGAGCGGTGGCCGCCGGAACAGGCGGAACAGGTAGAAGACGCCGGCGCCGAACACCACGAAATAGACAATGATGAATGCCAGCAACGAAGCGCCAACGGCTTGTGCGTCGACGGGCGAAAGGCTGTCGGCAGTCCGGAGCAGGCCATAGACTGTGAACGGCTGCCGCCCGACTTCGGTCGTGTACCAGCCTGCCAGCACCGCGACGAAACCTGATCCGCCCATCGGCAGCGCCGCCCGCAGCAGCCACTTATTGGTGTAGAGCGACTTGCGATAGCGTGCCCATAGCGACCACATCCCCATGCCCAGCATGGCAAAGCCGAGGCCGACCATGATGCGGAAGGTGAAGAAAGGTATCATCGCATTGGGGCGATCGGCCTTGGGGAAGTCCTTGAGCCCCTGCAGCGGCGCATTCAGGTCATGCTTGAGGATCAGCGAGCTCAGCTTGGGGATCTCGACCGCATAGTGCACGGTCTCTTCCTCGTCGTCGGGAATGCCAAACAGGATCAGCGGTGCACCGTCGGGATGGGATTCGTAATGTCCCTCCATGGCGGCAATCTTGGCCGGCTGGTATTCCAGCGTGTTCAAGCCATGCGCGTCGCCGGCAAAGATCTGCATCGGCGTCACGATTGCTGCCATCCACATGGCCATCGAGAACATGATGCGGGCCTGCCGGTTCTGGCTGTCCTTGAGCAGGTGCCAGGCCCCCACGGCACCCACGGCAAAGGCGGTGGTCAGGAAGGCCGCCAGCACTGTGTGCGTCAGTCGATAGGGGAACGACGGGTTGAAGACGATCGCCCACCAGTCGAGCGGAAAGAAGCTGCCGTTCTCATCGATGCCGTAACCAGCGGGGGTGTGCATCCAGCTATTGGCCGAGGTGATCCAGGTTGCCGAGATCAGCGTGCCGATGGCCACCATGGCGACGGCCACCATATGCAGCTTGTCGCCGACGCGTTTACGGCCAAACAGGGCAATCCCCAGGAAGCCGGCTTCCAGGAAGAATGCGGTCAGCACTTCGTAGCCCATCAGCGGCCCGATGACGGCGCCGGCCTTGTCGGAAAACACCGACCAGTTGGTGCCGAACTGGTAGCTCATCACGATGCCGGAGACGACGCCCATGCCGAATGTCACGGCAAAAATGGTCTTCCAGTACTCGAACAGCTTGAGATAGGCGGGGTCGCGCTTCCACAGCCAGAGCGCATTGAGCACCGCCAGAAAGCTGGCCGTACCGATCGAAAACGCCGGGAAAATGAAATGAAACGAGACGGTGAAGGCGAACTGGATGCGCGCCAGGATCTCTGCTGTCATGCCAAACGTCATAACGCGTCCTGTGATGTAACCCCCCGGTCGATCCAGACCGGTTCTGATGGCGCTATAATGGGCAATAGTGTGGCGGTGTTCCACCCCACAAGGTGACGCAGCGGCAAGTGCTGCCAGTTGCAAGGCTAACATGTTGGGCAGGAAGTATAATTCCTGCGGTGAGGGCGTTGGTGTCGCTGTGACATTTGGTATCTTGTTGCGGCAGGCGCGGCAGGCTATGGACGCGTAGGGGAGCAATTATGCCATTTCGGTCACGCGGCATCGTCAGGGAGCTCAGCACTGCATTTGCGGTGATCGCCATCTATTTGCTGGTCCTGCTCGCCCCGCTGCATCAGGCCGCTGGCCTGCAGCGCGATCTGGCTGACCTGGGTTTCCAGAGCCAGACCAGCTGGTCGGTCTGTAACGCGCTGGCGCAGGACGAGGATGGTAACCGCCAACCCGGCCAGGTCCGCTGCGCCATTGCCGGTATTGCCAAGAACGACGTGCTGCCGGTATCCCCCATCGTCCTGGCTCTCGACGTCCTGCGCGCCAGCGATCCGGTAATCTACGCTACCAGCTCCGCCCCGCACCCCCGGGCGGTCGCCACACATATCGGCCAACCCCGCGCGCCTCCGGCAGCGGTCTGACTCTACGGGCACTGCTGTGCCCTTTTTTCAGACCCCATTCATACCGGAGATCATCATGATCCGCTCTTTCGCACGCGCTTCCATTGCCGCTGCAATGCTTGCCGCCCTGTCTGTTCCGGCCTTTGCCCACGTCACCCTTGAAGTTCAGGAAGCCGCGATAGGCTCGACCTACAAGGCCATACTGCGGGTGCCTCATGGTTGCGGCACCGAAGCCACCAACGTCGTCCGGGTGCAGATCCCCGAGGGTTTTTTCGCCGTCAAGCCAATGCCCAAGGCCGGCTGGAAGCTGGAAACCGTCAAGGGTGCCTATAGCGGTAGCTATGACAATCACGGCACGACCGTCACCGAGGGCGTCACGGAAATCATCTGGTCGGACGGCGAGCTGCCCAATGAATTCTACGACGAGTTCGTCTTCCGCGGCACCTTTGCCGGCTCGCTTGAGCCCGGCAAGTTCTACTTCCCCGCCATCCAGGAATGCGCCACCGGCGAAGCTGACTGGCTCAATGTCTCCGGTGCCGAAGGCGGCGGTGAGCCAGCCCCCAGCCTGACCCTCGTCCCGGCCGCCGCTACCGGCCACTGACGCCAGCGGGGCGCGGCTTGCCGCGCCCCTTTTGTCTTGGCCGTTTGCGCGGGGAGCACACCATGTCTCATCTCTTTATTCGTTGCTGCATGGCCCTGGTCATGGGGCTGGTTCTGGCCATGGGTACCGTGTCGACCGCATCCGCACACGCGCAACTGCTCTCGACCGAGCCTGCCGACAGCGCCATTCTCGGCGCGCCACCTGCCGCCGTAACCCTCGAGTTCAACGAGCCGGTCAGTCCCCTGGCGGTCAGCCTCATTGGACCCGATGGCGTACCCGCCGATCTGCTCGCCGCCGCCAAAGGCAGCGAGCGCATCACCATCACGCTGCCAACAGCTTTGCCCAATGGCACCCACGTGCTGAGCTGGCGGGTGGTCTCGACCGATGGCCATCCCGTTGCCGGCGCCTCCATCTTCTCGATCGGCAGCGCCACGGCCACCCCAACCGCACCGAGCACCGACCCCGCCGTCGCCATGGCGCTCTGGGCCGGCAGGACATTGTTGCTTGCCGGGCTGCTGCTGGGCGTCGGCGGCGCAGCCTTTGGTGCGATCACGCGCGTGCCGGCTCGCAGCGACCTGCTGACCACCGCACTGGCTGCGTCGGGCCTGGTGCTGGCTCCTCTGGTGCTGGGTGTGCAGGGGTTGGACGCCCTTGGCCTGCCGCTCGCTGCAATCGGCGAGGGCAGCGCGTGGATTGCCGGTCTGGGCACCAGTTATGGCGCCACCACACTGGCCCTTGTCATCGCCTTCGTGCTGACCGTGCTCGCCGTTCGCATCACCCACCGCACGGCTCGACTCTTGCTGGCAGCGCTTGCCGCCACAACCGGCGCGCTGGCCCTCTCCCTGAGCGGCCATGCCAGCGCAGCCGCCCCGCAATGGCTGACCCGCCCCGCCGTTTTTCTGCATGTGGCCAGCCTGCTGTTCTGGATCGGCGCGCTGCTGCCGCTGCTCGGCCTGCTGGCAGAGCGCACGGCCCACGCCAACCGCGCTCTGGCGCGCTTCTCCTGCTTCATTCCCTTTGCCGTGGCTATCCTGCTGGCCTCCGGGGCTACTCTGGCCGTCATCCAGCTTGGAACACCAGGGCCGCAATGGCTTTCGCCCTATGGCTATGTCCTTGCCGCCAAGCTGGCCCTGGTGCTGCTGCTCTTCGCCTTGGCGCTGCACAACCGCCTGCGGCTGACCGGGCCCACCTTGGCCGGAGACGCCTCGGCCGCTCGCCATCTGCGGCAGTCCATCCTGGCAGAGCTCGTGCTCGTCTTGTGCATTCTCGCTCTGGTTGCGGGCTGGCGCTTCACCCCGCCGCCGCGCGCGCTGGCGCTGATCCAGGCCCAAGCCCAGGCACCAGCTGCAGCGCCTGCTCTGGCCCATCTGATGGAGGGCAATGTCATGGCCATGGTTTTGGTCAGTCCCGCTCAGGCCGGCCCCGTTACCCTCGACATCGCCATCACAACGCCCGATGGCGCGCCCCTGGCCCCCCAGAGTGTCGCCGTGACACTTTCCGAACCCGCCTTGGGTATCGAGGGGCTGCAGCGCGTCGCCACCGGTGCCGACAGCAGCTGGCAGGTCAATGACCTTACCATCCCGGTCCCGGGCACCTGGCGCATCGCCCTCACGATTCGCCTTGGCCGTTTCGAGCAGGTCGGCTTGCAGGGTGAGCTCGCCACCCCCCCCGGTCCATAGCCACCCCGCCGCACTGAATCGGCTTCTGCGCTGCCCAGGCGCATCGGCGCCGGTTCGGGCGGTGGCGTGCCTAAATGAACGGCATTTTTAGCCGATGCTGGATTGAGCGCCATTTTTTCTGGCGCTTTACCCAGGTGCGGCACGCATTCCATTGCGCTTGGTGGCCCCTTGCTCTACCGTCATCTTTGACACGAAACAAAGTGCGCTCGGGCGCTACCGGCCAAAGCCGGGACCGGCGACCGCGCACATCAGGAGACTCATGTGACCGATTCCGATCGGTCCGCAGCCGTATCTTTGTCTTCGGACGAAGCGGCACTCCGTGCTCCGACTGGTCCTGACCAGCTGGGGAGGGCAGGGCCCAATGGGC
>CAXBKI010000087.1:0-8630 GCA_963975955.1 uncultured Devosia sp. | reverse complement strand
CGCCGGTGGATCGACACCCACACGCTTGCGCGCCATCTCGAGGCTTCCCAGCACCGCCGTCAGAAGATTGTTGAAGTCGTGTGCGATGCCGCCCGTCAACTGCCCCATGGCCTCCATCTTCTGGGCCTGCCGCAGTGCAAGTTCAGTGGCCTTGTGGGCCGACAGATCGTGAATGATGCCGGTGAAAAAGGTGCGGCCATCCATCTCGAATTCGCTGACCGCCAGCTGCATCGGAAAGATCGTGCCGTCGCTGCGGCGGCCACTGACTTCGCGGCCGATTCCGATGATCCGGCGGTGGCCGGTGGCGCGGTAATTGTGCAAATAGCCGTCATGTTCGGCGTGATAGGGCTCGGGCATCAGGAAATTGACGTTCCGGCCCAGGAACTCGTCCTGGTCGTACCCAAACAAGCGGGCTGCGGCAGGATTTACCGTGGTGATGGTGCCCTGGTCATCGATGGTGATGATGCCGTCCACCGCCGATTGCAGAATTGCCTGCAGCTTGTGGGCCTGCCCCAGCAGCGAAGCGTTGATGTCGTTCTGGTCTGGCACGGCAGGCTCATGAATCTGTTGCGTAATGCAGTGGTAACCGGACAGGATCGCGGACACAAACGCAAAGCCAGAAGCCACCGTTGCTTGGCGGCGCCTGATCGGCGACCCTAGTTGATGATATCTGCCCCAAGGGCCCTGATATCCCTGGAAACATTGGGACGATAGCGCACATCGCGCCGGAAGTCCGTGGGCGACATCCCCGCGATCTTGCGAAACGACTTGTTGAATGCACTGAGTGAACCAAAGCCGCTATCCATGGCCACCTGCAGCACATTTGCATCGTCCTGCATCAGCAGTGCCTGCGCATAGCTCAGCCGCATCAGATTGACATAGTCATTGAGCGTCATACCTGTGGTCTTCTTGAACACGGTCATGGCGTATTTGGGGTGGATGTCGGCTGCCGACGCGATGTCCCCGGAATCGATATCCTCGCGGAAATTGTCGGCGATAAAGTCGCATATGCGGACCACAATGGGCGAGGAATGCAGGTCCAGTCCCTCCACGGCGCTGACCACCGCCGCCGGTCCGGGCAGCAGCTGGTAGGGCGTGAAACGCACCCGCTCAATGCGCAGCAGCAGTTCATCCACCGCCATGCCGGCCTTCATCGGGTCGCCCGAGCGGGCATAATCGTTCCATCGCGCAAAATTGAGGGCGTCGGACACATCGGTTGCCTTGGTCACCAGTGTGGCGCCCTGCATCAGCTTGGACTGCACGTTCTGCGGCAGCCGCAGCCGGAAGAAATGCACCAGGGGCAGATGGCCGCCCGCATAGATCAGATCGTCCGAGCAATCGCTCAGGCAATGGGGCAGTCCGCCCCAGAACAGGGCCATATCCCCAGCGTGGAAGCGGACTTCGTGCCCGCTCATGCGATAATGGGCCCAGCCGCGCTCGATATAATTCACCTCCACCTGCGCATGCCAATGCGCCGCCCGCATCACCAGCGGGGTGGTGTGAAACATGCTCAGTGCGGTGGGCAGACGTTCGACGCCATTGGCCTGGGGTTCGTAATAGACCCGCTCTGCCATCTTACTTTCCGCCAACTCTGCATACCTTTTGGCATAGACGTATTGCACCAGAAGCATAGCTTAGGAAGGGCTCGATCCAAGAGCAAATGAAAAGGGAGGATTTCTCATGACTGGCATCGCAACACGGTGGCATCGAAAGTTTGCCGTCGCACTTACCGGCATCAGCCTACTGACCGTCGCGGCCGCATCGGCCGGCGAAATCTCGGTCTGGGTCTGGGACAAGGCATTCAACGGCGACACCATGCGTGAGGCTGGCGCCATCTATACCGCTGACCATCCAGACGTCACCTTCAACGTCGACGACACCGCCAGCCAGGATGATATCCGCGCCAAGCTGCAGACGCAGCTGCTGGCCGGCAGCACCGAAGGTCTGCCCGATATCGTGCTGATCCAGGACGACGTCGCCCAGAAATACCTGCAGTCCTTCCCCGGCGCCTTTGAGCCGCTGTCCGATTCGATCGATATGTCGGTGTTTGCGCCCTACAAGGTGGCGGCTGCGACCTATGACGGGAAATCCTATTCGCTGCCCTTCGACTCCGGTGTAGCCGGCTTGTTCTACCGCTCGGACTATTTCGAGGAGGCCGGGTTCACTGCGGCGGACCTGGAAAACATCACCTGGGACCGCCTGCTCGAAATCGGTACCGAGGTGAAGGCCAAGACCGGCCACCTGCTGCTCGATCTGGATCTGAACGACAACGGCCTTATCCGCATGATGATGCAGTCCTCGGGTGAGTGGTTCTTCAACGACGATGGCAGCTTGCACATCCTGGACAACGCCCCGCTCAAGAAGGCCCTGGAAACCTACGTAAAGTTCTATCAGGCAGACTTGGTCAAGCCAGTTTCGGGCTGGGCTGAATACACCGGCTCGTTTACCTCGGGCGAAATCGCATCGGTTCCCGTCGGCGTGTGGATCACCGCGACCATCAAGGCCAATGCGGATCAATCTGGTCTGTGGGCCGTGGCGCCCATTCCGCGCCTCGACATGGAAGGTTCGGTGAACGCATCCAATCTGGGTGGATCGAGCTGGTACGTACTGTCCTCATCGGACAACAAGGCAGAGGCTATCGACTTCCTCAAGACGGTCTGGGCCAACAATGTCGACTTCTATCAGGACATCCTGATCAAGCGCGGCGCCGTCGGCTCGCTGCTGGCCGCGCGTGAAGGCGACGCCTACAAGGCTTCCGACGAATTCTTCGGCGGCGCACCCGTTTGGCAGAATTTCTCGACCTGGCTGGGTCAGATCCCAAGCGTGGACTATGGCACCTACACCGCTGAAGTGAACTAGGCCATGCAGGCACAGCTGCCTGCACTGATCCAGGGCGGCGATATCGACGCCGCGCTGCAGGCGATGAACGATCAGGCCCAGCAGCAGATGCAGTAGCGCTACGGGACGGGGCGAGCCACGGCTCGTCCTTCGCCGGGCGTCCCTGGGCGCCCGGCCCCATCGGCGATTTTGACTGAGCGACACCGAGGAGGGTGAGAATTGGCGCAGGCGCGACTTGATCGCAGGGAGCAGATAACCGGCTGGGCATTCGTCGCCCCTGCGCTGGTGCTGCTCGGACTGTTCATGATCTACCCGATCGTCTGGTCGCTCTGGATGAGCTTCCAGGTCGGCAAGGGGATGAATTTCAGCTTTGGCGGCTTTGCCAATATCGTGCGCCTGACCAAGGATGCGGTGTTCCTGCGGGCCCTGGGGAATACCTTCACCTTCTTTATCGTGCAGGTGCCCATCATGATCGTGCTGGCGCTGCTGTTCGCGGTGGCGCTCAACGACTCCACGCTGCGGCTTCGCGGCCTGTTTCGCACGGCCATCTTCCTGCCCTGCGTCACCTCGCTGATCGCCTATTCGACGCTGTTCAAGTCGATGTTCGCTACCGATGGCGTGATCAACCAGACCTTGATGGCCCTCCATCTCATAGCCTCGCCCATCTCGTGGTTCGGCGACCCGTTCTGGGCCAAGGTTGTCATCATCATCGCCATTACCTGGCGCTGGACCGGCTACAACATGATCTTCTATCTGGCGGCACTGCAGAATATCGACCGCTCGATCTACGAGGCCGCCCGCATCGACGGCGTGCCGGCCTGGGCGCGCTTCCGCTACCTCACCATCCCCATGCTCAAGCCGGTGATCCTGTTCACCACGGTGATCTCCACCATCGGCACGCTGCAGCTGTTCGACGAGGTCTACAACTTCACCGCCGGCACCGGTGGCCCGTCGGATTCGACGCTGACCCTGTCGCTGTATATCTACAACCTGACCTTCAAGTTCATGCCCAGCTTCGGCTATTCGGCCACTGTATCGTGGGTCATTGTCGTGCTGGTCGGTATCCTGAGCTTCCTGCAGTTCCTTGTTGCGCGTGACCGGAGGCGGCCATCATGAGTGTCAGCACGCTGCGTCGCGCCCTGGTCTATCTCCTGCTCAGTGTTGCCGCCTTTGTTTCGGTTTTCCCCTTCTTCTGGATGATCGTGGGGGCCACCAACAGCTCGGCTGACATTATCAAGGGCAAGGCCAGCTTTGGCGGCGACCTGTTCACCAATGCGGCGACTTTCTTCGCCACGGTCGACGCGCCGCGCGTCTTCTTCAACTCCGGCTTCATCGCCGTGGTCGCCACGGCGCTGACCCTGGCGGTCTCGTCGCTGGCCGGCTACGGCTTCGAGATGTTCCGCTCGCGCATCCGCGAGCGCATTTTCGCCCTGCTGTTGCTGCTGCTGTCGATCCCGTTCGCGGCCATGATGGTGCCGCTGTTCGTGATGTTCGCGCAGGTCAAGCTGGTCAATACCTTCGCGGCGGTGATCCTGCCCACGGTGGCCTCGATCTTCATCATCTTTTACTTTCGCCAGGCCACCAAGGCCTTCCCCAGCGAGTTGCGCGACGCCGCCAAGATCGACGGTCTCAAGGAATGGCAGATCTTCCTGTTTGTCTACCTGCCGGTCATGCGCTCGACCTATGCGGCGGCCACCATCATCGTGTTCATGACCAACTGGAACAATTATCTGTGGCCACTTGTCGTGCTGCAGACCGCCGACAACAAGACCATCACGCTGATCCTGTCGGCGCTGACCTCGGCCTATACGCCCGACTACGGCATGACCCTGTTCGGTACAGTCCTGGCTACGCTGCCCACCCTCTTCATTTTCTTCGTGCTCCAGCGCCGCTTCGTCGAAGGCATGCTGGGCGCGGTCAAATAAGGTGCAATCACTATGAGCAGCTTGAAACTCACCGGCGTGCGCAAGTCCTACGGCAAGCTTGAAGTCATCAAGGGCGTGGACCTCGAGATCCAACCCAAGGAATTCGTGGTGTTTGTCGGCCCCTCCGGCTGCGGCAAGTCCACCCTGCTGCGGATGATCGCCGGGCTCGAGCATATCACCGCCGGCGAGCTGGAAATCGGCGGCAAGCGGATGAACGATGTCGATCCGTCCAAGCGCGGCATCGCCATGGTGTTCCAGTCCTATGCCCTTTATCCGCATATGACGGTGCGCGAAAACATGGGCTTTGCCCTGCGCTTTGCCGGCGTGGCCAAGGACCAGATTGCCCGCCAGGTCGAGGAAGCCGCCCGCATCCTGGCGCTCGAGCCGCTGCTCGACCGCCTGCCCAAGGAACTCTCGGGCGGACAGCGGCAGCGCGTCGCCATCGGCCGCGCCATCGTGCGCAATCCCGAAGTCTTCCTGTTCGACGAGCCGCTGAGCAATCTCGACGCCGAGCTGCGCGTGCATATGCGCATCGAGATCGCCCGGTTGCACAAGGAGCTCAAGACCACCATCGTCTATGTGACGCACGACCAGGTCGAGGCCATGACGCTGGCCGATACCATCGTGGTGCTGCGCGACGGGCTGATCGAGCAGATCGGCCGGCCGCTCGACCTCTATGACGATCCGGCCAATGTGTTCGTCGCCGGCTTCATCGGCTCGCCCAAGATGAATTTGATGGAGGCCGTGGTGACGGCCACTGGCAACGGCGCGGTTACGCTTGAGCTGACCCGTCAGGGCAAGACCGCAGTCACCGTGCCGGTTGGCGGCGCGATGCCGGCGGTAGGCGACCGGGTGACCCTGGGCGTGCGGCCCGAGCACTTTGCCCTCGAGGGCGGCGCCGAGATGACGGTCAATATCGACGTCGTCGAGCATCTGGGCGCCACCAGCTATATCTACGCCAATACCCAGTCGGGCGAGCAGATCATCATCGAACGCCAGGAATCGCGCCAGGAGGACGACCGCGATGCCGTCACCGTGGCAATCGATCCTGCCAAGGCCTTCCTGTTTGATGGCAAGGGGCAGCGCATCCGCTGATCCTGCCGCCCCGACCAGTATCTGGCCTCCTGGCACGCGCGTCGCGCCAGGCGGTCCAACCCCGGCATTCTGCCACGCCCTCATCCGCCGACCCGTTCGGGATGGGATCTATTTAAGGACCAAAATCATGACCGATACCAAAATTCGCTGGGGCATCATCGGGCCGGGCAGCATTGCCAAGGCCTTTTTCGGCGGCGTCAACGGCAGCCAGCACGGCGTGATTGCCGCCATCGCCACGCGCGACCCGGGCAAGCCGAACCTGGCCACCGATTTCCCCGGCATTCGGGTGGTGCACGGCTATGATGCCCTGCTGGCCGATCCCGAGATTGATGCCGTCTATATCGCGGTGCCGCACACCGGCCACGCCGAATGGGCCATCAAGGCGGCGGAAGCGGGCAAGCACGTATTGGTCGAAAAGCCCTTCGCCCTGTCGGCCTTCGAGATCAGCGCCGTGCTGCACGCGCACAGGCAGGCAGGCACGTTTGCCGGCGAGGCCTTCATGTATCGCCTGCACCCGCAGACCGCCAAGCTGATCGAGCTGATCAAGTCTGGCGTCATCGGCGAGGTGCGGATGATCCAGTCCAGCTTTGGCTTCTCGATGGGCAAGTTCCAGCCCGGCCATCGCCTGTTCGCCTCCGAACTGGCCGGCGGCGGCATTCTGGACGTCGGCGGCTATCCCGTCTCGATGGCCCGCCTGATTGCCGGTGCGACCATGGGCAAGCCCTTTGCCGATCCGGTCAAGGTCGCCGGCACCGCCAAGCTGAACGCCGAAGGTACCGACGACTGGGCTGCGGCCATTCTCACCTTCGAGAATGGCATCGTCGCCCAGGTCTCGTGCGCGGTGATGGCCAATCTCGACAATGTGCTGCGCATTCATGGCGCCGATGGCCGCATCGAAGTGCCCGATTTCTGGTTTGCCGGTGGCGACCGTACCAAGGGCGAAGGCCGCATCGACATCATTAGGAACGGCAAGACCGAGACCATCAGCGTCGGCGAACAGCGCCACGTCTATTCCTTCGAGGCTGATGCCGCTGCCGAGGCGATCTTTGCCAAGCGTCAGGAACTGGCCGCGCCCGGCATGAGCTGGGATGACAGCCTGGGCAATGCCCGGGTCCTCGACCAGTGGCGGCGGGACGCGGGGATCGAGTTCTCGGTCGAGAAATCGACCAACCGTGTCAATACGCTCGCCAATCGTCCGCTCGGCGCCAATCAGGGCGTCATCCCCAAGCGCGCCATCCCCGGCCTTGGCAAGCAGGCCTCTGCGGTTGCCCTGGGTTTTGAAGATTTCAAGACCTTTGCCTCGGGCGCCATTCTCCTCGACGCCTTCTGGGAGCGCGGCGGCAATATCTTTGACACCGCCTTTGTCTATGGCGGCGGATACACTGAAAAGCTCTATGGCCAGTGGCACACCAGCCGCGGCACGCGCGAAGGCTCGGTGCTGATCGGCAAGGGCGCGCACAGCCCGCTGTGCTACCCCGACGTCATCGCCAAGCAGCTGACCCAGTCGCTCGACCGGCTGCAGACCGATTATGTCGACATCTACTTCATGCACCGCGACAATCTGGACGTGCCGGTCGGCGAGTTCGTCGATGCCATGGATGCCGAGGTCAAGGCCGGGCGCATTCGGGGGCCGTTCGGCGGTTCGAACTGGACCCGCGAGCGCTTCGACGAGGCGGTCGCCTATGCCGAGCGGACCGGCAAGACCAAGCCAATGGCGCTCAGCAACAATTTCGCCCTCAGCGAAATGCTGGTGCCGATCTGGGATGGTTGCGTCACCTCGGCCTCCGACGAGTGGAAAAAATGGCTCACCGACCGTCAGGTCACCAATTTCTCCTGGTCCAGTCAGGGCCGCGGCTTCTTCACCGACCGCGCCGGCCGCGACAAGACCGACAATGAGGAACTGGTGCGCTGCTGGTACAACGAAACGAACTTCGCCCGTCGTGACCGCGCGATCGAGCTGGGCAAGCAGCTGGGCCATAACCCGATCCACATCGCCCTGGCCTTCGTGCTGGCCCAGCCCTTCCCCTCGATCCCGCTGATCGGTCCGCGGACCCTGGGCGAACTCGACGACAGCCTCAAGGCCTTCGAGATCAAGCTGACGCCCGAGCAGGTCGCCTGGCTCGACCACGGCAAGTAAGCCTATTGAGAGAGGGCCCCGCGGGGCCCTTTCTTTTTTTATCGGGGGTGGGGCCGCGGCTGGTGAACCGGGAGGCAGAACTGGCGGCATCGCGCCCATGGGCTGGTTTTCCCGGGGCCAGGTGAGCGGCGCCGGCAGCGCCGGCTCAGTCCCTTGACAGGGCGTCCACCGGATCGAGCAGAGCTGCGTTTCGCGCCGGGAAGAAGCCGAAGACGAGGCCAACGATGGTGGCGGCGGCACAGGCCATGGCGATGGACTGGACCGAAAAGATCATGGGAAAATCGCCTTCGGGTCCACCAAGGATCGCGCCGGTCATGAGCGCAAGCCCGACGCCGAAGACGGCACCGGCGCTGCAGATGACCGTCGCCTCGACCAGGAACTGCAGCATGATGTCGGAGGTTCGGGCACCGACCGCCATGCGCAGGCCGATTTCCTTGGTGCGCTCGGTCACCGACACCAGCATGATATTCATCACCCCGATGCCGCCCACCGCCAGCGCTATGACGGCGACAGCGGTGATCAACTGCGAGACGGTCTGGGAGGTGCGTTCCATCGTCTTGCGAATCTGGTCGCTGTTGAAAGTGAAGAAGTCCTTGGTGCCGTGCCGGTAGGTCATGAGCTTGCTCAGGCCTGAC
>CAXBKI010000086.1:0-8637 GCA_963975955.1 uncultured Devosia sp. | reverse complement strand
GATGTAGCCAGCATGCAGCATAGCCGAAGGGGCATGTCCGGCCACGACAACCTCGACACCCGCGGATTCGAGGCGTTCGACGCCCTTGCCGGCCGCATGCGGATCTGCAACGCCGATGACGACCCGCATGATGCCGGCCCGCACAATGGCATCGACGCATGGGGGCGTCCGACCCCAATGGTGGCATGGCTCGAGGGTGACATAGAGCGTCGCCCCTGCCGCATCAAAGCCGGCGCTCCCGAGGGCGAGCGCCTCCGCATGGGGGCTGCCATTTCGCGCCGTCACCGCGCGGGCGATCAGGGTCTGGTCGAGCGGAGCGACGACCAGTGCGGCAGCGCAGGGAGCGTCGCCGGTTGTGCCCAGGAACGGGGTCGCAAATCGTACGGCGGCATCAAGCCAGCGCAGGTCCTCGTCCGACGGCTGGGTCAATCGTCGTCACGCAGGGTGCCCTGCCCTTCTGCCAGTTCCGCCAGAAAATTGCGGAAATCGTCTGCCGCAGAGAAGTTCTTGTAAACAGAGGCAAATCGGACAAAAGCCACGTCATCGAGCCCCTTGAGGCCGTCCATGACATATTCGCCAATCTGGTCGGAGGTCACTTCGACGTCACCCAGGCTCTCGAGCTGCCGGACAATACCGGAGATCATGCGCTCGATGCGATCTGCCTCGACCGCCCGCTTGCGCAAGGCGGTATAGACCGACCGCGCGAGCTTCTCGCGATCGAACGGAACCTTGCGGCCACTTTTCTTCACAACAGTCAGATCGCGCAGCTGCACCCGCTCGAATGTCGTGAAGCGACCGCCGCAGCCATTACAGACGCGGCGGCGGCGTATGGCGCCGGAATCTTCGGTCGGGCGGCTGTCCTTGACCTGCGTATCGTCGTTGCCGCAATAGGGACAGCGCATCAGAAACCCTTAAAGACCGTAGATCGGGAAGCGATCGGTGAGCATCTTGACCTTGGCGCTGACCTGCGCTTCGACCGCCGAATTATTGTCCTCGCCATTGGCCTTGAGGCCATCGAGCACTTCGATGATCAGCTCACCAATCAGCTGGAACTCGGCTTCACCGAAGCCGCGCGAGGTGCCTGCAGGCGTACCCAGCCGGACACCGGAGGTAATTGCCGGTTTTTCTGGGTCGAAGGGCACGGCGTTCTTGTTGCAGGTGATGTGGGCGCGCTCAAGAGCAGCCTCCGTCGCCTTGCCAGTCAGCCCCTTGGGGCGCAGGTCAACCAGCATGAGATGGTTGTCGGTGCCTCCAGTGACGATGTCGACGCCACCCTTGACCAGGGTTTCGGCCAGGATCTTGGCATTGGCCACGACCTGCCGGGCGTAGGACTTGAAGTCAGGCTGCAATGCCTCCCCGAAGGCAACGGCCTTGGCCGCGATGACATGCATCAGCGGGCCACCCTGAATCCCGGGGAAAATGGCCGAGTTGATCTTCTTGGCGATCGCTTCGTCATTGGTCAGGATCAGTCCGCCGCGCGGGCCGCGCAGGGTCTTGTGCGTGGTCGTGGTGGCGACATGGGCATGCGGGAACGGGCTGGGATAGACACCGCCGGCCACAAGGCCGGCAACATGGGCCATGTCAACGAACAGAATCGCCCCGACTTCATCGGCAATAGCCCGGAACGCCGCCCAGTCCATCACGCGTGAATAGGCCGAAAAACCGGCAACGATCATCTTGGGATTATGTTCGCGGGCCAGGCTGCGAACCTGTTCCATGTCGACAAGGCCATCCTGCTTGCGCACGCCATACTGGATGGCATTGAACCATTTGCCCGACTGGTTGGGCTTGGCGCCGTGGGTCAGATGGCCGCCTGCGTCCAGGGACATGCCCAAAATGGTGTCGCCGGGCTGAATCAGCGCCTGATACACACCCTGATTGGCCTGCGACCCGGAATTGGGCTGCACATTGGCGAACTCGACACCAAACAATTGCCTGGCGCGATCAATGGCCAATGTCTCGGCAATGTCCACATACTGGCAACCACCATAGTAGCGGCGCCCCGGATAGCCTTCGGCGTATTTATTGGTCAGCACCGAGCCCTGAGCCTCAAGCACAGCTTGCGACACGATGTTCTCGGAAGCAATCAGCTCGATTTCGCCCTGCTGACGGGCAAGTTCCTGATTGATGGCAGCGGCCAGTTCCGGGTCGGTCTGCGCGACAGAATTGGTGAAGAAATCAGGGAAGAGCGGGAGTGAGGTGGCGGCGCTCATGGAACTGTGACCTCGCAAAGGGCGAAAGAGGTGGATGTGATGGTGCCTTTATCACGTCGCGAAGTGCGATTCCAAGGCCAAGAAAAATGGGTTTGATGCATCGGGGCTCCCCTATTGTGCGGATGGGTGCCCAGGCGAGCGGCTCTACAAGGTTCGCGTTCCCCGATGGTTACCCATCTCTTCTCGCCAGTTGCGCGAACGGGTCAATTATGGCGCAATAGCGCCGCCAGCGAAAGGAAAAACTGCGTGGTCGCTCAAGCAAACTTGCCTGGCGTCGTCAGCGGTGGGGCCACCTGCCCCAACTTCTTGCGCAATTTGCCCAGGGCCAGCTGCTGCATTTGCAGCTTGGTGGCAGACAGTGGCGTGATGACGATAACCTCGACGCCGGTGTCGGCATCGATCGCGGCGACCCGCATCTGCCGGCCAACCTGCGAAAATTCAAAATAGATCTCACCCTGCCCCATGCGCGCACGATAGCAAGATTCTGGGGTTTGAGAATACAACAACGCCCTCCAAAGATGGAGGGCGCTGCAGAAGCATTCGGAAGGGTTAAGCTAGGCCTGCTCGAAGCTGACCTTGCCCTCTTCGTCGAACTTGTAGACGTCATCGCGGAAGCTGACGGTGCCCTGGCGGTTGGCCCAGGCGGTAATGTAAGTGGTATGCAGCGGCACCCGGGCCTTGCATTCCACATCCAGGCGCTGGTTGGATTCAAACTGGGCGTCGACCTTGGCCTGATCCCAATCCCCATTGTCGCGCAGCAACCAGTTCACAAGCTGGTTGACGCCTTCGACACGGACACAGCCGGACGAGTGGAAACGGGCGTTCTCATCGAACAGCGCCTTGGACGGTGTATCGTGCAGGTAGCAATCAAACGGATTGTAGAAATTGATCTTGCAGTGGCCCATCGAATTGGCGGCACCCGGCTCCTGGCGATACATGTAGTTGATCGCGTTGCCGAGATTGTTCCAATCGATGGTGGCGGGCGAAATCTCGTTGCCGCTGCCGTCATAGATATGAATATTCTGCTTGGCCAGATATTCCGGATCTTCCTTCATGTACTTGGTCAGATCGCGCTCCACGAGCGACTTGGGCACGTGCCAGTACGGGTTGAAGTTGATCTGGCTGACCTTGCTGGCCATGATCGGGGTAGCCCGGTCGACGCGACCGACCACAGCGGTGTGCCGCTGCTCGACCATGCCGTCATTGACCGCCTCGATCGTCGCCGCCGGAATATTGACCACGACATAGCGGGGATTGAGCTTGGCGGCCATGTTCTGGACGCGCGTATAATTGAGATAGAGCTGCTGCAATCGCTGCGAAGCCGGCACGGCCATCGCATACCAGGTCGCCTCGTCCACCTGCCCCTTGATATTGAGCCCGTGGCGCGCCTGGAACTTGCGGACACCCGCATCGGTGTCGGCATCGAACACGTCATTGACGTTTTCGACCATGGCCATGTCGCCCGAAGAGATCAGGCGGCGCTTGAGCGCGATGACCGCGCTCTTGGCATTGCCCAGCGTCAGGCCATAGGCCTCCTGGGGGATTTCTTCCCAGCCGCCGGCAGCAACAAAGGGCTCGTACTGCGAAATCGCCAGTTGCAGATTGTACACCGTATCGAACGACAAGATCGGCTCATTGGTGGCGATCAGGGCCTCGGCGGCGGTGGTGTTGCCACCCTTGTCGGCATCACGCAACACGCGGCTGCGCGCAAACATGTCGAATATCGACTCGCCCTCTTGCGCGCGCAAAGCTGTCGGCAGGGCCACGGAGGCGCCGGCCAATGCCGTGTACCGGAGGAGAGAACGTCGATTGAGCCGCATTAATTCACCCGATTGTCTGATTGCCGAAGCACAGCAGTTTTACCATGGATGCCCAACCGGTCACAACGCGGTCAAACGCATGTGAACCAGATCGGTCCTGTTACTCTAGCTACGCGGGATATTGATTTACCAAGTAGCTGCCTTTGCGTCGGTTTGCGGCAAAAATGAGAACGCCGGCCCCCTGGGACCGGCGTTTGCAAGGCAGTGTGGCACTGCGGCAACAGGTGCCGTTTGCCCGGGCCTAGAGCTTGTAGAGGATCTGGTCGACCCAGAAGCGCTCCAGACGGGCCAGGGCCTTGTTCAGCCCGTCAAATTCTTCATCCCCCAGTCCACCAACCTTGTCGATGGACTTGAGATGGCGGTCATAGAGTTCGTCGATGACTTCGGCCACTTCTTCGCCCTTGGGTGTGAGCTTGATGCGCACGGAGCGACGGTCGGAACGGGAGCGCTCCTGGAAGATGTAGCCGGTTTCCACGAGCTTCTTGAGATTGTAGGAAACGTTGGAGCCCAGATAGTAGCCACGCGAGCGCAGCTCGCCAGCGGTCAGTTCTGCATCGCCAATGTTGAACATCAGCAGCGCCTGAACCGGGTTGATGTCATCCCACCCCATGCGGTCGAACTCGTCCTTGATGAGATCGAGCAGGCGCCGATGCAGGCGCTCCACCCGGGAGACCGCTTCGAGATAAAGCGGCTTCAAGCTCTTGGGACGTTCCGGGGTCAATACCTCGGCTGCGTTGGATTTGAATGCCATTCTAGCCTCACTGTTTTGCCGTCTGTGCGATTTTTCGCATCTCGTGAGGCTAAACTACGGCGACCTTTCTAAGATCGCCCTAAGCAGCGTGATTAAGAGCATCTTACTGGAATGTAATGGGAATTTGGCTTTATTCTTCGTTACACCAGTAGAGAAAATTGTAACCTTACGGCGGCGTAAACGCCAGGCAGCCGCCGCTCAGTCGCCAGCGCGAGCGCGCCGGCTGCGGACTCCAAGGGCAAAGATGATCAGGATCGAGGCCAGCAACACCAAGCGCACGGCAAAGCCGATGGCGGTCATGGCGACGTCCGGGCTGCCGAGAAGATAGAGGATCATTTCGACGCCGGTTGCCCCCACGAGCAGCACGGCGCCCCAACTTGCCTTGATCCACAACCCAACGGCGGCGAACAGGCGCGCCAGAGCGAAAATGGCAAGGTAGACGAATCCCGTCATGCCCATGGCAGCGATCGGACTGACCGAACCGAGATTGACGCCAAGCAGGCGTGCGGCATCATTGAGCCCCAGCAACAGGCTGATGATGGCGACGACACGAATATAGACGCCGATAGGCGGAGCATTGAAATCCATGGCGGTTTTCTATCTGTCTGGATGGGCTGCGACAAGCGGGTGCTTGGAGTGGCTGGCCGGCGCTGCTAAACCGCCAGCAATACAGGAGACGATGATGGCCGAGCAGTGGCAGAAGCACGATATGGATTTTCTCGGCGGCCGGCGCTTGCGTCGAACACGCCGGACCGCGTGGAGCCGGTCCATGGTGCGCGAAACCCGGCTGGCGCCATCTGACCTGATCTGGCCGCTGTTCGTCATCGAGGGGCATAACGACAAGAGCCAGATCCGCACCATGCCGGGCGTCGAGCGGCTGAGCGTGGACCTGTGCGTCGAGGCGGCAAGGGCGGCCCGCGATGCCGGCATTCCGGCACTGGCGCTGTTTCCCAACACACCGGACCATCTGCGCAGCGAGAATGGCGCCGAGGCGTTCAACCCGGACAATCTGATGTGCCGGGCGCTGAGCGCGATCAAGAGCGCTGTTCCCGACATCGGCCTGATCGCCGATGTCGCGCTTGATGAATATTCCAGCGACGGCCAGGACGGGCTGGTGCGCGACGGTGAAATCCTCAACGACGAGACAATCGCGGTGATGATCAAATCGGCCCTGGTGCAGTCGCGCGCCGGGGCCGACATCATTGCGCCATCGGACATGATGGACGGGCGCGTGGCGGCAATCCGCGCCGCGCTGGATGACGGCGGCTTCGAGCACACCCAGATCATGGCCTATGCCGCCAAATACGCGTCCTATTTCTACGGACCGTTCCGTGAAGCGGTGGGGTCGGGCAGCAGGCTCAAGGGCGACAAGCGCACCTATCAGATGGACTATGCCAATTCCGACGAAGCGCTGCGCGAGATCGAACAGGACATTGCCGAAGGCGCCGACAGCATCATGGTCAAGCCCGGCCTGCCCTATCTCGATATCGTGCGCCGCGCCAAGGACAGCTTCAATATCCCGCTCTACGCCTACCAGGTGAGCGGCGAGTACGCGATGATCGAGATGGCTGCCGCGGCCGGGGCGATCGACCGCCAGGGCGCCATTATCGAGAGCCTGCATGCGTTCAAGCGGGCCGGCGCCAATGGCGTGCTCACCTACTTTGCGCTCGAAGTGGCGCGAGAACTGGGCAAGTGAGCCAGATTTGTGTGCCCGACCTCTTGCAGCGGGGCGACGGCATGACGATGTTTCAACCATGAACCAGACCGACCCCATTCGCCCTGCCCTGCCTGACCCGCGCACCGCGCCCGAACTGTTCGAGGGTGTGCTGACCCGTCGCGTGTTTGCATTCGTGATCGACCTGGTCGTGATGGGCGCGATGATCCTGGTGTTTGCCTTTGTCGGGCTGATCGCCGGTTTCGTGACCTTTGGCCTGGGATGGCTGGCCCTGGTGTTTGTGGTGCCGGCCACAATCGTCCTCTATTACGGGGTCACTCTGGGCTCGCCCAAGCGCGCCACACTGGGCATGCAACTGATGGATATCGTGCTCACCCCGACACGCGGCCAGCCGCTCGACGGCTGGATGGCCATCATCCATGCCGGCGTCTTCTGGATCACCACCTGGATCTCGTGGCCTCTGTCGCTGCTGTTCGCGCTGTTCACGCCGCGCCGGCAGATGATTCACGATCTGGTCACCGGCACGCTGATGGTGCGACGCTCCCCGATGGAGCGCCACTGGCGCAACCATTCGGCGCAGACCAGGCAGACCGCGCGCGAGGCATATTGAGCCGTTGCCGACGCTTGCAGAGGCGCGTACAATCGGCTGATTGCACGTAAGGGTCCTTGATGACCGACCAGACGCCCGAAACCACTCAACTGTTCCTGACCGCCGCCATGCCATGCCCCTATCTGCCGGGCAGGCAGGAGCGGAAGCTGTTTACGCATTTGACGGGACGTCGTGCCGCCAACCTGCATCATCTGCTCAGCGAGAACGGGTTCAGGCGCAGCCAGAACCTGATCTATCGCCCCGCCTGCGAGGGCTGCAATGCCTGCCAGTCGGTGCGGATCGTGGCAGATGCCTTCGAACCGTCCAAGCGTTACCGGCGCGCCCTGCGTGCCAATGAGGATCTGAGCATCGAAGTGCGGCCGACGACGGCGACAAGCGAGCAATATGACCTGTTCAAACGCTATGTGGAATCGCGCCATGCCGGCGGTGGCATGACGCAGATGAGCTATGTCGACTATGAATACATGGTCGAAGACACCCCGGTGCAGTCGATCCTGATCGAGTACCGGTTGCGCGAGCACCCCGACCAGCCCCTGGTTGCCGTGGCCCTGACGGACGTCATGCCGGACGGACTTTCCATGGTCTATTCCTTCTACGACCCCGACCTGGCGCATCGCAGCCTTGGCACCTTCCTGATCCTGGACCACATTGCCCAGGTTCGGTCGGCGTCCCTGGACTATGTCTATCTCGGCTACTGGGTGAAGGATTCGCCCAAAATGGCATATAAGGCGCAATTCCAGCCATTGCAGGTACAGCGCGGCCCCCTGGGCTGGGTACTGCTCGACTAAGCGCCATCTTTGGGCCACACGGCTCCCCGAGATCGACTGCTGACCATTCTCGCGGAAATGCCTATGCCCATGCTTTTGCAAACGTTCCGGTTTTGCCTCGTGCTCGGGGCATTGCTGGCCGCCACACTGGCCATTGCCGGCCTGTTCGGCTTTGCGGTGCCGGTGCTGGACCTGCTCAATCATGCCCAGATCCTGCTGTTTCCCGCGACCCTGATCGGCGTGGCGATCGTCGCGCTGGCGCTGCGCGGCACAATGCGCAGCGTGGCGGTAATCTATGCAATCGTGGGCTTTGCGGCATCGGCCAATGTCATGCTGCCCGAATTCGCCACGGCGTTGAGCACGCGACCTGCAGCCCCGGCCAGCGACACGGTCAGGGTGATGACCCACAATCTGTTCGGCCTGCATTACCAAATGGCGCAGGTCACCGCGGCCATCAAGGGAGAAAATCCGGACATTATCGTGCTGCAGGAGTATTTCGGCGAACAGGCAACCGGGCTGCACCCCGAACTGCTGGCCGACTACCCTTTCTTCGTCCGCTGCCGCGGCGGAAAGCGCGCCAATCTGGGGCTGTATTCACGCCTCCCCTTTGAGCAGGTGCAGGACGGCGCCTGCCCCAACAATGCCTATGTGACGGACCGGACCGGCCATATCCTGGCACAGTTCAGGACCCCCGGGGGCAAATCGTTCAAGCTGCTGACAACGCACATGGACTGGCCCTTTCCCGTCGATCGGCAACGCGAGCAACTGGCCGCCCTGTCGTCGGTTCTGGCCGGAATTGAC